>NZ_JBVVQH010000020.1:0-146163 GCF_055811115.1 Mesorhizobium sp. WSM4832
GTGTCTTGCGTCTTGGCGCTTGCCACCTGGACAGGGCTTCCGGCGTCACCCACAGGGTCAAACTGCCGCGATGACGAAGTCCTGCCTCATATTCTGGCCAGTTCGTCAGCCTGAACTTCATCTTCTCAATATGATGGCGGCGGCTGGTATTGTGTTTGAAAGGCATGGCTACGCTACAAAGGCTATTGCGGTTACCGCTTGCCTAAACCCACACCAATAAAAGATCCGTGCACCAACGCCTCGATCCGCTTCATTGGCTCTCGCAGACCTTGACCGCATCGCTCAAGGCTGGCCGGCATCCCAAATTGAAATGCTCATGCCGTGAACTTTAGGCCTGACGTTGTCGGCTGACCGCTTACGAAGCGGCGGCTCATGATCGCATGAAATACCTGCTCACGATCGAATGAAATGAGCGCTCGCCATCGCGTGAAATGGCTGCACACAATCAGCGAAAAGCGCCTTCAAGCTGCCTGATTGCAGCAATTATCGTACTTCCTTTGCCTTGGCACGTTAAGTTTACGATGCCACTTCTTTTAATTCTTGCTGCCGGCATTTGGTCCAAAGGTTCGGACATGTCCTTACCGCGGTGAACTGCCCCAGGTTTCTGAACCAGCGGATGGTAGAGTTTTACGGCCACCTGGGTCGTCCTCCGCTTTGGAAGCCGATCACCGCCCACGTCCTCCCTGCTGACGAGAACGTTCATCGAGCAACCTCGCGTTGTTCTGGAACTCCTCGGCAAACTTCCCGATCCAGTTCTGCACGTCCCGATCGGTCACGTCATTGCGCTCGATGGCGGTAGGGGCAACCATGCCGGCCTTGATGTCGCGCTTCGCGGCTTTCTCTTTCATAACGTCCTGCGTGTCCCGATCGGTCACGTCATTGCGCTCGATGGCGGTAGGGGCAACCATGCCGGCCTCGATGTCGCGCTCCGCAGCTCGCCATTTGATCCTGTCCTGCGTGACCCGATCGGTCACGTCATTGCGCTCGATAGCGGTAGGGGCAACCATGTCGGGATGGGCGTTGATGTCGCGCGCCGCGGCTCGCCATTTGATATCGTCCTGCGAGCGCGGATCGGTCACGCCATAATAGGTGATGATGTCATTTGCAGTTCTAGTGCCAGCTGAATTACCCGCGTCGATCTTGGCATACCTGACTCGATCGTCTCGTGTTTCCTCCTCAAGCTTTCTCCATTCAGCCCGAATTGTCTGATCGCTCTCAATAAACGCTCGGAACTTCTGATTGGTGCTGCGCGACGCCTTGATCTCACAGAAAGCTGCGACCCTGTCGGCTTGATTGGCTACCCGCCTGAATACCTCTGACAGCATCTCATCTGGCAGATTGTCAAACATTGAAGGCTCCTTCTCTGGTTCGATCAGCGGTCTTTATTGCATTTAGCCAATGGAATTAAGCATTAAGTGGTCGATCGCGATTATTCACGGAATTGCCATGATCATCGTCGCTCCACCTTGGGACTCCTCCCCAGGGAGTATTAGATGTTCATCCAGAAGCTTGCATTGTTGAAAATACTATTTGACGTACGGTACCCGGTAAACGGATATTGCGTTTCATTTGTCATAGCCGACGCGATTTCCCGACGACAGGCGACGCGAGCGGAAAGAGCTGGCTCGGGAAATTTGAACAGCGCGGATAAGTGGAATTTCTGCCTGTGTTTGGCTTATACGGCCTCTCATTGATCAGAACCCATTACCCCAATTTCTGCGGCCGACTGACATTATTCGCGAGGGCTGGCTTTCGAGTTTGTGCCAGGCGTCGCAGGAAATGGTCAACGATGTCGGCGTAGGATTTGAAGGTACGGTTGGAGAGCCAGTTTTCACGCATGAAGGGCCAGAGGTTTTCGACCGGGTTAAGTAAGCGCGTAGGCATCCCCACGTAGCGTGCAGGCGGTTGATCGCTCATTTTCAGCATGAATCATGCGGAGAATCATTCTGCAAAAACGGCGGCCGTCATCCAGCCCACGGGATCTGTGAGCGACAGTATGAGCCATCATCGAACATTCGAGATTTTGACGGCGGAGCCTGTGCCTTCCCGACGCACGCCGCGCCATCGGTGCGCGACATCGCTCTGCCACGAGAAGAATATTCCGATCATCCGTCTCTCGCCGAAGCCGGTGAGTTGGTCTATGCGTCCCGGCGGCATGTCCAGATTGAGGCCGCCTTCCTCAGGCTTGAGGTTGACCGTCGCGATCCGTTCGCGATAGCCGGCGAGGATCGACTGGAGGGAATCCTGCCAGTCCTTGGCACTGTCAAAGAGGGGCGAACACGAAGGCGATCAGGCCGGAAAAGCCTTGCGTTGGTAGGAGTTGCCCCTGTCCCGCCTTTGTCGGAAGGAATACCCGGGTTTCCCCGGTGCTTTCCGGCTTCTCCCGCCGGCGGTCACATTCCCCGAGAGAGATGCCAAAGGTCGGGCGCGACGGCAGGAAGCAATCGAAGAAATGTACCGGAAAATTCGGCGACAGCCCTCCGTCGGAGAACATGCAGCGCACCAACCTGTCCTGTTCGGGGCCGCCGACCAGCGTATAGTCGATCCTGTATAGCGGCACGGCCGAGATCAGTGCCGGGAAGCTGAGGCTCATACGTGCAAGGACCACGAGCTCAAAGATCGACATCCGCTCAAGTCCGGACCCATGCACCAACGCCCAAAAAGAACCGAAACGGCGACCAGATCACCACTTCAGACCGCCAAACGTCCAGCCCCCGTGCATAAAGCCGGCTAACTCGCCGTCGGATCGGACCACGGCACACCCATGAGGTTGAAACTGAACGACGGCGACATATTTCGCCGCTGCTGTTGTATGCCTCCCTGCCCCACAATTCTGCCATGCCCCTCACCTGAAGCTGTTTAGCTGGATCCGGTTTGCGCCCGCCACAAGCGAGCGTAAGCGCCTTCAGCTGTCAGCAGATCAGCATGCCTCCCCTCCGCAACAACCCGCCCCTTGTCCAAGACCACTATTTTGTCGGCGCAACGGATGGTGCTGAGTCGATGAGAGATGATGACGATAGTCTTGCCGCCCCGACGCAGATCCTCAACCACTCGCAGGACAAACGCCTCGGCGACCGAGTCGAGAGAGGAGGTTGCTTCGTCGAGGATCAGGATCTCCGGATCCCTGTACAGAGCCCGAGCCAACGAAAGGCGCTGCTTCTCGCCCCCGGAGAGGCGTACGCCGTTTTCGCCTAGATAGGCCTGGAAGCCACCGGGCCAGCGCTCGATCACCTCCCGCAGCCCTGTTTGATCGCAGATTTGGAGGATCTTTTCGATGTCCGGCTCGAACTCGCCAAGGGCGATGTTGTCGATCACCGAGCCCGAGAACACGTCGATCGATTGCGGCACCGCAGCGACAACCTTGCGCAGGGATACGGTCGACAGGTCCTGGAGGGCATAACGGCCGATCCGGATGTGTCCACCCTCAAGCGGGTAGACATTCTGCAGCAGCGCCGCAAGGGTGCTCTTGCCCGAGCCGCTCTCTCCCACCACCGCTGTCATTTCCCCCCGGCGGAAGGTGACGCTGAGATCCTCGAAAAGCTCGAGCTGGCTACCATAGCGGAAGGTGACCTTCTCCAGGTGGATGTCGCCAATGTCGGATTTGTCGGCATCGATGCCGCCACCGCTTTCCGGCTCCAGGTCGAAGATCTCGAACAGGCGATCCGCCGCGATAAAAGCATCCTGAACGATCCGGTTGGTCTGGATCAGACTGGCAATCGGCCGGGTGATATAGCCCAGCAAGGTATAGCAGGAGAGTAATTCGCCAGGCGTGACGGTTTGATCGAGGGCAAGTGTCGTTCCGAACCACATCAACACGATGGTGAACAGAGTTGCGAGGAATGTCGAGGTGCTGTCTCCGAAGATCGAGATCAGGCCGGAGCTGTAGACGGAGTGCAGCATCTTGATGAAGCGGGTCTCCACCTTGAAGTTGGCGAAGCTCTCGATGCCGGAGATCTTGATTGTGGAGACAGCTCCGAGTGATTCCACCAGTTGTGTCTCCAATTCGGCAGCGTTCTCCATTACGGCGCGCTGACGATTCCTATTCAGCCGGTTGATGATCCAATAGACCGAGAGGTACAAGGGGATGGAGACCGCCACGACCAAGGCGATCTTCCACGAGTAGATGAACATCAGCCCTAACGAGAACAGTACCGTTAGTACGTCAACGAACATGTTGATCGAGACGTCGTTCAGGAAGCTCCTGATCTTCACCGCGTCATTCATGCGGGAAATGATTTCGCCCATGCGCATGCTGTCGAAGAACTTCTGAGGCAGGCTTAGGATGTGATTGTAGTAGCCGAGGATCAGGTGGACGTCGATCTTCTGCCCCGTTTGCAGGACGAGCCGGTTTCTGAGGAGATTGATTAGGATCTGCACAACCAAGATCAAGAGCATGGCGACGCTCATCAGGTTGAGCAGATTGCGGTTGCCCGCTGTAATCACATGGTCGACGATCTTCTGAACGTAAATGGCCGTCGAGAGGCCAAGGATCGTCGTGACCAGCGCCCCCGCGAGAGCCTGCGCCATCGCCGCCTTGTGTGGCGCAAGCAGACGCGCGAAACGACCTAGGGGTGAGGTGGTCTCGTCGCGGCGCTTGAAGGTGTCTGCGGGAACCAGGAGCACCAGGGCGCCAGTCCATTGCTTTTTGAATTCCTCGTGCGCCAGCTTGCGGATTTCACCATAGGCTGGGTCCATGACGATGACCCATCTGGCGTCGATCGCCTGGATTACGACGAAGTGGTGCAGGACCTCCTTGACGATGACGTGCGCGATGGCGGGCTTGGGAATCTTGTATAGGCTGTCGAAGCCGCCCTTTACCCCCTTGGCAACGAAGCCCAGCTTCCGGGCCGCTTCCATGAGGCCCAGCACAGTGGTGCCGGAGCGGCCGGTCGAGGCATACTGGCGGATCCGCGACAATGGCAGCTTGTAGCCATAAAAGGCCGCGACAGAAGCAAGGCTGGCGGCCCCGCAATCCGCGATGTCGCGCTGCTTGAACTTGATGACCTTGCTCGACATAGCGGCTCGCTGACTGTTTGGAAAATGGAGGATCAGTGGCTCGCCAGGAGCGGATTGAGCCAATCGTCGACCTCGTTGTACAGGAGTTCCAGGACAGTGCGGTCGCCCAGGAGGAACCGGGCCCGCACGGTCATGCCTTTCTTCAGCTTACCGATGACCCCGTGCTTGAGGGCGAGATGGCGGCGAGAGAGCGCGCAGCGGACCTTGAACACCGGGGTCCCGTCGTGCAGGGTGAAGTCGTGCGCCACGTCGAGCACCGTCGCGTCAATGACACCCCATTGATTGTAGTTGAAGGCATCCACTTGGAGACGCACCGACTGGCCGGGGCGCACAAACCCGATGTCGTTGGGGGAAACGAAGATTTCCGCCACCAGTTCACCATCCGGCGAAACCCAAGCGACGGTTTGCCCGGCCTGGACGTAGCTGCTGGAAGTGAGGCCCGAGAATTGCTCGAGAGCGCCTGCCACGGGGGCTCGAATGCGTGTGAGATCCCGTTCGTTCTCCAGTTGATGCAAGTCGGCCGTGAGCTCCTTGCGCCGTAGATTGACATCAAAAAGCTGCTGGTTCCATTCGGCGGATTTGCGCCGCGCGAGGATCTCGCCCTGAACCTCAAGCGTCTGAAGGGCGAAAGCCTTTTCCTCAACAGCCTTTGGGGGCGCTACAGCAGCGGAGAGAAGTCGCTTAGCACGCTCGAGTTCCGCGGCGGCATTACTGCGGGCATATCTGTTCTCCCGCAGCAGGTTGAGGAAATGTGCGTGCTCGGCTGTGGCGAACGCGGTCAAGAGGCGGATCGGGTCGTCGGCCTGCGTGCCGGAGGAGATCAGCGTTTCGAGATCACGGGCAAGATCACTCTTTGCGTGAAGATCGCCTCTAAGCGCCTTGAGCTTTTCCTGAATAACCTCATCATCGAGGGCGAGGATCTCTTGCCCCTGAGCAACCGGATCGTTTTCAACTGCAAGGATGCGGGAGATGCGTCCGGAGACGGGTGCGACTAGGGGCGTCTTCTCGATGGTGGGTCGAATAATACCGGCACTTTGGAAAGACACTGTTACTGTGATGAAAGGTAGTGATCCCAGGGCCGCAGCCACGGAGAGCACAATAAGCTTGTAGATGATCAAAGATCTCTCGGATCCTCGAGACAGGATGCTTTCTGCCGTGCAGTTGGAAAGCTCAGGGATCAGCGGGATATTGGCCACAGTCTCGCCGGCTACGATGATTTTGATCTATGGTGTTGCCCATCATCCACCAGGCCTCGGGTGCCTAATACACCGACCAATCCTACAGCAGAAACTGCGGCTGTTAACAAAAGCCCGGAAGTTGATGATCCCGCTTCTCGGGTTAACGCGGTCAAGCTGGATACTGATTTGTCGGTATTCACTGCGTTCCTTTTTCAAAATATTCAATCGTGAATGTCGATAAATTAGTCTGCCGCTTGGCAGCACTCCCCGCACCTAAGCGGACAATATCGATGCCGACCACGCAAAAAGAGGCCAAAAAAAGCGTTCTATTCCCAACCCAACTAAGAGTGCGTCGATCGAACATCACGTGTCAAACTTGACTAACCAACCCACAGTTGCCTGGAGATGACCAAGGCCAACTCCAGGAATTCGCTAACATTCTGGATCTCATTTAACGGTGCTTAAAATACACCACTGCGTATGCTACAGCTAATCCTAACGAAACAATTCCGCTAACTATTGCTGCCAGAAACAACCACCCTCCGGAGGTTGCACATGCTTCTTCGGGCGTTAACTCGGTCACGCCGTAGGCTTGCATATCAGTTTTCATTTTTTCTCCTTTCCTAGAGCTTGAAATCACGGGAGCAGTAATGCGGCAGCGTGTGCCGCCGCACAAGGAGATCAGCAAAGGTCGTGCCAACTGTCCAGGAAACCCCAAACAGCGCTTATGCATCGTTAGAGGCTTGGTTGCGAACGCGGCCACGCACCGGGCCGAACATCACCATGTCGCGAATTCGACAAACCCGACAACCCGACAACAGCCTACCGAAGGTCGTTCTGATCGTCTGGAGAGGATGCTCTCTCCAGTGTGGCTGGATACGCCAGGGGAAGTAAGATATTGTTCGCTAGCCTCCCAGCGGCGGGCCGACGATCATAATGGCGGGCTCGGCCGAAAGCAGCTTCCTCGCTGCTGCCTTGACCTGGTCGAGCGTCACCTGATCGATGAGGGCGGCGTGGCGCTGGATGTAGTCGATGCCGAGCTTGTCGAGCTGCAATTCGACGAGCGTGGCTGCGATCGAGCTGGAGGAACCCAGATTGTCGATGGCATAGCCGCCGATCAGATTTCTCTTGGTCGCCTCGAGCTCGGCCTCCGTCGGCCCCTCGTCCGCCAATTGCTTCACCACCTTGCGCATGAGGCTGAGGGTCTCGGCGGCGCGGTCGGAGCGCGTCGCCGTCGTAACCAGCAGCGTATGAGAATGTTTGAGATCTTTCAGACCGGAGCCAACGTCATAGGCAAGGCCGCGCTTTTCACGCACCTCCTCCCACAGGCGCGACGTGAAAGCCGAGCCGCCCAGGATCTGGTTCATCAGCACCGCGGCGTAAAAATCCGGCTCGTTGCGTCCGACACCTGGAAAAGCCAGCTGCAGCGAGGTCTGCGGCAAATCGTAGTCGACCGCCACCTGCTGGCCGAGCTTCGGGGCGAAATCGGCGACGGGGGCGAGGGTCTGCTGCTCAGGCAAATCGCCGAACAGCTGGTCGAGCTTTTTACTCAGCGTCTTTGCGTTGATATCGCCGACCACCGCGACATGGAGCCCGTCGCGAGCAAAAGTCCGCTTGTGGAAGGCGCTGAGATCGGCCGGTGTGATGCCAGCGAGGCTCTCGTTGGTGCCGTTGGCCGGTCGCGAATAGGGATGCGTGCCATAGATCGCGCCCCGCCATTTGCGCTGGGCAATGGAGTGGGGGTCGTGTTCACCGGCGATGATGCCTGAGAGGATTTGAGCGCGGATGCGATCGATCGGCCCCTGGTCGAAGCGCGGCCTGTTGACCGCGAGCCGAAGCAGATCGAAAGCGGCGTCCTGTTGTTCGGAGAGCATGAGCATCGAGCCATAGATGCCGTCAGGCCCCGCTACGAAGCTCATCGCGGCGCCAGCATCGTCGAGCTTCACCTGGAAGGCATCGCTGTCGAGATCGCCGGCGCCCTCATCGAACAGTCCGGCCATCAGATTGGCGAGCCCCTCCTTGCCCGCCGGGTCCTGCGTGGTGCCGCCGTCGAAGGCGAAGCCGACGGAGATGATCGGCAGGCTATGGTCCTCCACCAGCCAGGCGTTGATGCTCTTTTCAGACTTCACCTCCTGGATGGTCATCGCCGCATGGGCGGCGAGTGGCGGCAGGCTGAGGAATAAAATGGCGAGAAGGATCGCGAGCAGGGGATTGAGCAAGGCGTGTTCAAACGCGCCGCGGTATTGGTTCTTCATCAGGATCAATTCTCCGTCTTGGGCAAGAGATAGCCGGTGGTCGAATGGTCGGGCGAGAGATAGCGGGCGGCGACGGCCTTCACCTGGTCGGCGGTGACCTTGCGGATGCGGTCCGGCCATCCCTCGACGTCTTTTACGCTGCCTCCGGTGGCAAGCGCGGAGCCATACAGGAAGGCCATGTTGGCTGGGTCGTCGCGGGCGAGGATCATTGAGCGGACATAGCGGCCTTTAGCCTTATCCAGCTCGTCATCGCTCACACCGTCCCTGGCGATGCGGACGATCTCGGCATGGGCGGCCGCCTCCAGATCGGCGAGCTTGGCATCGCTGCGCGGCGAGCCGTAGATGGTGAAATTAGCGGCATCCAGCATGGTGCCCTCGAAATAGGCGCCCGCCTCGGCGGCGATGCCCTCTTTCACCACCAGTTGCTGGTAGAGTCGGCTGCGATTCCCGCCGCCGAGGATATCAGCCAAGAGGTCGAGCGCCTCGGCCTCGCCCGGCTTGGGGGTGTGGAAGGACGGCACCACCCATTGCGTGGAAAAGGAAGGCACGGAAACGCGCGCGTCGGTCAGCGTCACCGTGCGCTTGGTATTCTGCTCCGGCTCGACCGGGCGGATGCGCGGGGACAGGTCCGGCCCGCGAGCGAGTTTGCCATAGGTCTTCTCGGCCAGCGCCTTCACCGTCTCCGGCTCGACGTCGCCGGCCACCACCAGCACGGCGTTGTTGGGCCTATATAAACCATAGAAGTTGACGGCATCGGTCCGGTTCAGCTGCTCCAGCTCTTGCATCCAGCCGATCACCGGCACGCGGTAGGGATGGTTCTGCCACAACGTGGCGTCAATCTCTTCTTGAAGCACCGCCTGCGGTTCGTTGTCCGTGCTCGAGCGGCGCTCCTCCAGGACTACGTCGCGCTCGGTCTTGATATCGTCCTCGGTGAGACTGAGATTGAGCATGCGATCGGCCTCGAAGCTCATCATCTGCTCCAATGCCGAAGGCGGCACCGTCTCGACATAGGCGGTATAGTCATAGGAGGTGTAGGCATTGTTGGATCCGCCGATGGCGGAGACGGCGCGGTTGAGCTCGCCGGCGGCGTGGTTGGTCGTCGCCTTGAACATCAGATGCTCGAAGAAATGGGCAATGCCGGACTTGCCCGGCGGCTCGTCGGCGCTGCCGACCTTGTACCACACCATATGGGTGACGATCGGCGCGCGGTGATCGGGGATGACGACCACCTCCATGCCGCTGTCGAGCAGGAAATTCGTTACCTTGCCGTCGTCGGCGGCGGCCGGAGCCGGAGCGGTCGTCACCAGGGCCAGCGCGATCGCCGCAAGTATCCTGCGCAGCCAGTCCGACCGAAGTTTCGTCGAGGGCTTCGAAATGTCTTTTGGTGAGGTGATCATCGTAGGTTTTCCTTTCCGTTCGTCGGTGTTTGCGGATGATCCGGCGTGGTTTGCCATTCGGCGATCGGGGACATCGGGCGGTATTAAAACGTCTCCCAGTTTCATGAGGTATCGTGACTGGCTGTTCCAATGACAAACCTTCTCGCAGCCCTACCTGACAGCAGCCTGAAAGCTCCCGGCCTTTGCGCCGCGGCGGTTCAGCGTGGCGCCAGTTTCTGTCGATAACGGAAGAATTTTGCCGCGAACTTGCGAGCTCGGCATACTCGATACGAATGCTGCTCACGAAGAGGACGAGGCCAAGCTTTGTTGAGCTGGCGAAGAGCGTCGGACGGGAGAGGACGGATCCACGTGCTCCATGTTGATGAGAACGTCCGTCAGAACAATCGATAGCTATAGCACTGGCTCTCATGTCCGACATAGTCGAAGCCCGACAGAATGAGTGCAGCCGTAAGCGCCTGAGGCTTCGACGAGGCCGCGGCATGCTGGTCGGCGTCAGTGGATCGTATGGTGAGCCGCCGCGACAGCTGACCTCCTCTGGCGCACTTGTCGTCGATGCAGGCTTCGACGTCGGCATCAGTACCAGCTCGCAGGCCGGCCCCTCCTCACGGCCAGCTCTCAGGCGAGGTGAGCGTCAACGGCATCAAAGCAGATCTAACAATAAGATATTGGTGGCAGACCGGCGCGTCATTACGATGTGACTGCCGCTGAGGCGATCCTTGCTGGCACCGCCCGTACCCGAGCACGGAGTCATCAGACGCGCCTCCAGCTGCAGTGCGCTGCTCAGAAACTACGTTCAGATTCGAGCCTTTCGATCCACTCAGGTCGAACGCACAACAGCCTACCGCCAGGAGCGTCTGTCCGTAAATTCTATCGGCGTTTTGATCGACGGACGCGCGCGAAGGACTTGAGGGAGCCCGGCGATTTCATGCGGTCTGCGCCGAGCGCGGTCAGGCCTCGCTGAGCCGTGCGAGGCCGCGGTGACGAAGCCGCCCGCGGATAAGCCCTCTGAAGCGCTGGGCGAGCGAGCTTGGCGGTGAGATCGATGTTTTCCCGGTAAGATCCGTGTCGCTCCCTCGAACTGGCCGGACGATGATCGCGGCAATGGCCGCCGCTGTCCCGGCATCGAAATTGTCCACATGATGCGTAGGAGACAGGCGTGGTAAGCCTTCAATCCGAATCCGTCCTTGGCCGAGCATCATTCCCGTTGCCTGACCAGCAGCGCACAATCCTCCCTACACCCAACTGGCTGCTGCAACAAAAATGTCATCGAGGTAAGCGAATAATCGCTTCAAAACCATCCTCGCGACCACGGGCAGGCGATGCAAGTTCAAGACTGGCACCGATACGCTGGATAATCATGTTAACGATGTGTAGACCAAGGCCTGAGCCCGCCGCTAGCGTCGCACCACGCCTAAATCGCTTCGTTACCTCTCCAAGATCGGGGAGGGGCACGACCGGTCCCGCGTTTGCAATCGCGATGGTTCCATCAAATCGGACGGAGACTGTTATCGGAGTATCGGCCAGTCCATGTACGAGCGCATTCTCGATTAGGTTACGAAGGAGGATAGCAAACGCATCGACGTCTACCTTGCGCATCAAGGTGACGCAGCCGCCCGCGTCAAGGATTAGCCGTCCGGCATATTTCGGCTTTTGCGCAAAGTCTTCAATAACGAGCCGGACCATTGGGTTAAGATCGATCGCGTCGTCTGTGATGCCGATCGCCGATTCGGCACGCGCGAGTTGAAGCAGTTTGTCGACAAGGTGGCCAAGGTGCGACAGCGATCTTTGGATGCCGCGCGCGCGCCCTTTCGCCGGCCCTTCGGAAAGTTCCGCCACCAACCTCTGCGTCTGACCGAGCGCGCCTGCGATCGGTGTGCGCAGTTCATGTGCACTGTTTGCGGCAAACTCGCGCTCGGCATCGAGGGCCCTCCGCAGACGTTCGAGAAGCCGGTCGACGGTGGCCGCGATGGGGGCAAATTCTGCCGGGAGATCGCCCAAGCCCATGGGCGAGAGATTGCCGCCGTCGCGCCATCCGATCTCCTGTCGCAGTACTTCGATGGGCGCCAGCGACCGCCGCATCACCATTAAGCACACGGCAATACTAAAAGGCAGGAGCACGAGTATCGGAATGAAGACGTAAGCTGCGCCTTGCGCGATTGCCCGACGTCGGACTTCGACTGGTTCGGCCAGCTGAAGAAAATTGCCGCGACTTGACAACTCCAGCGTATAGACGCTGTAAGTAGCGTTTTTCCAAGGGCCTGTACTCAGTGGAGCATCAGGGAACGGCTTCGGCAGCTTTTCCACAATTTCCATGAGCGGCTCCCCGTCACGATTGACAACCCGGGCGGTCCAGTATCGTTCGAAACTGACCTCAGGGCCAGGAATGTCAGCGTATTCCGACTCCCACTTCTTTTTCAGAGCATCATTCCACCCCGGCGCAAGAGACTTGGCAGTTAGCTCCAGCAGGCGATCGTACAGCTCGTTGACAGCTTCGTGCAGCATGAGCACAGCAATGGCGGCGACGGAAATCCAGACTAGGAGTGTTGCGCCGCACAGCCACAGTGTCAGCCTGCGCGTCATGCTGCGCGACTTCATGGGAGCACGACCCTGTACCCGAAGCCACGCTCGGTCGCGATATGCTCCGCGCCGATGCTCTTGCGGAGCCGGCTGACATAAACCTCCACCGCGTTGCTCGCGATCTCCGAACCGAAAGAATAGAGCGCATTCTCGATCTGCGCCTTCGTCGCGATTGCTCCAGGCCGACTCAGCAGGCAGTCGAGCACCGCCCATTCGCGTGGAGTCAAGGGGACGAGCTGCCCGTCGCGGTAAAGGCGTCGCTCGGCCGATTGTATGGATAGGTCCCCCACAGAAAATATAGACTCCGGGAAAAGCCTATAGCGACGCGCCACGGCATGAATGCGCGCAGAGAGTTCGCCGAGATCGAAGGGCTTGACGAGATAGTCGTCGGCTCCTGCGTTGAGCCCCTCGATCATCAGATCGTGAGCTGTCAGGATGATGACCGGTGTCGAATCCAGCCGTTTGCGCATCTCCCGCAGGTAGTCGATACCGTTGCCGTCTGGCAAGCGAATGTCGAGCAGGATAAGCCCGTAGGGCACCCCAGCTGCGCAATCCCGCGCTGTGGACAGGGTCTCGGCCCAGTCGACCGCGTGGCCACCAGCCGCCACATGTTCGCGAACAGCACCGCCAATGGCCTTGTCGTCTTCGATGAGCAGTATTCGCATCCGGTGTGCCGAGCTCCAGTTCGAGGGCAAGATTCCAACCTTACCGACAGAACCTGACGCTACGCTGAACCGCCGTGGCGCAAATAACCGGAGGATTTCAGGTTGCTGTCAGGTGCAGGTGCCAGAAGGGCCGTTGTTGGAACAACCGATTAGAGGCCAGTTATGAACGCCGTCCTGATTTCGGCGCTTTTTCTCGATGGGACCACGTCGTCGCTTGCACTGGCCGGCGGGATATCCGACGTGGCGATCGCCGGCAACCTCGAAGCGCTGCAGACAAGCTCAAAGGCCGCCGCGATCGTCATTCCGCCTCGTGCCAATGCGGTCGAACCATTCGACGAAGCCCGCCGGGTGAGGAGCTGCAGACACCGCTCGGCTCGAACGCACTGCTCCGGCATAGTCTGCCGGGTTATGCGCACGATTGTCGCCAAGCGCCGAGCGGATTTGCGGCCAGGTGAAGTCCGGGCACTCCTCGCACCCTCGCCCTCGCGCAACATCGCATGCTTAACAGAAACGATAGCACGCACTCTCACAATTAATGGCCAGGCAACTGCCGTTCGGCAGCGGGCTCCGTCGCTATTAGGACGAGGGTGTCGGGTCTACAACAAAATGTCGGAGGTCAGACATGGAAGGCAGCTTACCATTTGGGTCATTGAAAGCTTTATTCACTTGGCACGATTAGTGCATCGGATGATCCGCAACGTTGCACGGAACCGGTACAATGTGAGGGGAGCGTCATCCAGATTTTTGCGTTGACCGTCCACTCAGTCTTCACCCAGTGGCAGCCGCGCAGACGCTTGCGGACGCAGGCCAGCCCGATAGCACATTGATCCAGTCGGCGGAGAACAGTCGACAGAATGGGAGCGAGATCAGCATGAACTCGAATTTGAAATCTTTGACCCAAGCAACTGCCATGAACTTGCTCTGGACGGTCACCGCTACGTCGGCGCACGAAGGTATGTGGATGCCGCGCCAGACTGCGGAAGTGGGCGCGGCCATGCGCGCGGATGGGCTCCAGATCGATCCCGCGCAGCTGAGCCGACTGGACGCTGCCCCGCTTAACGCGATCGTATCACTGGGCGGATGCTCCGCCTCCTTCGTCAGCCCGCAAGGACTGGTTGCGACCAATCATCACTGCGTGTTCCCATCCATGCAGTACAACAGCAAGGAGGGCCAAGATTATCTTACCAACGGCTTTCTGGCGAAGAGCCTGGGTGAAGAATTACCCGCGGTGCCCGGCAGCCGCATTTATGTGATCGAGGATATACGGGATGTGACCGCCGACATGCTCAACGGCGTATCGGACAAGCTGAACGGCTTTGCCCGCCATGAGCGGCTCGACACGAACCGCAAGGCGCTGATCGCCGCATGTGAAGAACAGCCCAATCGCCGCTGCGACGTGGGGTCCTATTATGGCGGCTCCTCCTACTATCTCCAGCAGAAGCTCGAAATTCAGGACGTGCGCCTCGTCTATGCGCCCGCGCTCGGCATCGGTAACTTCGGCGGCGAAACGGACAATTGGATGTGGCCGCGCCACACAGGCGATTTCGGCTTCTATCGCGCCTATGTCGCTCCTGATGGTTCCTCCCGGCCTTATGCGCGCGACAACGTGCCCTACCGGCCGAAGAACTGGCTGCGCATTGCCTCTAAAGGCGTGCAAGAAGGCGATTTCGTGATGGTCGCCGGCTTTCCCGGAGCAACCAATCGGTTCCTCACCGCCGATGAAGTCCGGTTCAACTTCGCCGACTACGAACCACTGTCCCAGCGTTTGCTCTCGGATTATGCCGCTAAGATCAAGCAAGCCACGGCAGGCAATCGCGAAGCGCAGATCCGCTACGCCTCCCTCCTGCGAGGCGTGGAAAACTACAAGAAGAAGCTGGCGGGCGATCTAGCCGGCGCCGACGCGATCGGCCTCGACGCGCGCAAGGCTGCCGAGGAGAAAGCTTTTCGCGCTTGGGTCGCCGAGTATCCCGTGCGGCAGACGCGCTTTGACGCAGCAATCCGCGAACTGGACGCGATGGTGGGAGAGAATAGCCGGGCTTCGCTGGCGAGGCTGCGCCAGGGCTTGCTCAATCGCGCGCAACTACTGTCATCGGCACGCACTCTCTATCGCTGGACAAAGGAGCACGAGAAGCCCGATGAAGACCGTGAAAGCGGCTTTCAGGATCGTGACCGTAAAGAAATCTCGGATCAACTGACGCAGATCGAACGCCGCTATTTGCCAGACATCGATCGAAAGCTTTTCGAGGCCGCACTCGACGAATATCGCCGGCTGGATGAAAAGGACCGCGATACTGCTTTCGAAAGCGCTTTGGGCCAAATTGGCCTTGACCGACTTTATGCAGGCACCAAACTCGCAGACATGGCAACGCGGCTCGGCTGGCTTGACAAGCCCGCTGCTGCCTTCGAGGCGTCCGAGGACCCTTTCATCAAGCTGGCGGTCGCTCTCTATCCCGGCGACATAGCTGCGGAGCACGCTGCGAAGGACCGCGCTGGACGCAGCCAGGCGGCTCGCGCCATCTATATGCACGGTCAGCGTGCCTACCGGCAGGCAATCGGCCGGCCGATCTATCCCGATGCGAATGGCTCACTGCGCATCACCTGGGGCAAGGTGGCGGGGCGAACACGCGACGGGCAGATCTGGACGCCATTCACCACCGCCGAGGGACTTCTGGCCAAAGAAACGGGCAAGGGTGAGTTCGATGCTCCAGATGCGGCTATCGCAGCGATCAGAGCCAAGGATTACGGCCCCTATGTCGCGCCGGAGCTGGGCACGCTGCCGGTCAACTTCCTGTCCACCGCCGACATCACCAACGGCAACAGCGGCTCGGCGACGTTGAATGGACGCGGCGAGTTGGTCGGTCTCGCCTTCGACGGCACGCTCGAGGGCGTAATCTCTGACTGGGGGCGCGACGCGGACCGCAGCCGCAGCATCCATGTCGACAGTCGCTTCATGCTCTGGACCATGGACAAGATCGACGGCGCCAGCCGGTTGCTCAAGGAGATGGGAGTGCTGCCGGGGTCGCGCTCCTGAGCGGGGTAGTCTGGCGGTAGGCGAACGCGTCGGCCTCAGCCAGCCAGAACGGCACTTCGGGCACACAGGAGGTGGCCGGGCGAACCGACACCTGAAATCTGAAGCAACTGCGGCGAATTAACCGCGCCAGCGGGCAAGAATTACTTCGGCGGTGGCTTCGATGGTCTGCTTCGGGGCGGCGGCGCCCGTCGAGCTCGCCGGCCGATTCGATTGGCCTCCTCTGCGTACCATTGCAGGTATGCGGCTGCATGCGAAACCTCAGACTTGGGCTTCGGCAAGCGGCTTGCCCATCTCCGCCGTGAGTATGCCGGCAAGGTCGTCGGTGTGGTCGATGATCAACTGACGCGATCGCCACAGAACTCGCTGCGTTCACGTGCCATCAGAGCCGCCCATCCAGGCTGCGCCAGATAGACCTTGTCTATCGCAGCACGTGTCTCCTCCACGCCCAGTCGGGGAGTTCTGCCAGCAATTCGCCGGTCGATGGATTGAGGACCTCAAATGTCCGCCCGTCGATCGACATGCCGGGTGCAGGCAGGCGATCGAAAGGCCCAAACAGGTCGACGGAATTCAGGTGACGGATAATCGGCAGGCACAGAGATAATACCGGGTTCTCCTCAACGTATCGGGCTTATGAAGCGGAGTGCGGCGTGTATTGCGCGACGCTATTGGGTTGCTTATGGGGCCTCGGCCGGACAGCTGGTGGGTGGTCCAATGGACCCAACCGAAAAGGGGAAACTCCCGGAGTTCCAAGTCGAAGCTCGCGGTTTCGTTCGGCGAAAATTGAACAATGGAAATTGGATCCGCACCGGCACGCGGGCCCTTTGGCGGCGTGCGCTACATCTGCTAGCCACGAACGGCGTAAACTATCCACGAAGAGAGACTGGCACGAGAAGAAGCTGGCCACAATTCGCACGGGCCGCCTGAACCGGCAAGTCTCGCAGGCCCGCCAAACCGCTCGGCGGGACTCTAAAATCGATAGTCCCAAATTGGATATCGCTCCGCGAGAAAAGCCTCATATAAGGAGAAGGAAAGCGAAATGAGCTTCTGGACTCATCCTTTGGCCCCCAGCGGCGGTCCGACCACCATAATGGCGGGCTCGCTCGAAAGAAGCTTCTTCGCTGCCGCCTTGACCTGATCGAGCGTCACCTGATCGATGAGGCCGGCTCGGCGCTGGATGTAGTCGATGCCGAGATTGCTGGACTGCAGCCCGACGAGCGTGGCTGCAATTGAGGCCGAGGAATTTAGCTCGTTGATGGCAAAGGCGCCGATGCGATATCTCTTAGCCGCCGCCAGCTCAGTCGCCGTCGGTCCGTGCTCTGCCATCTGCTTGACGACATCCCGGATAACGCTGAGCGTCTCGGGGGCGCGGTCCGAGCGCGTCGCCGTTGTAACCAGCAGCGCCTGGGAATGCTCTTTGTCTTCAAGAGCGGAGCCGACACCGTAGGCCAGGCCGCGCTTTTCGCGCACCTGATCCCACAGGCGGGAGGTAAAGGCCGAGCCGCCGAGGATATCGTTCATCAGCACCACGGCATAGAAGTCCGGCGCATCGCGCGTCACACCAGGATAAGCGAGCTGCAGCGATGTCTGCGGCAGGTCGTAGTTCACCTCGACCTGCTGGCCGAGCTTCGGCACGACATCGGTGACTGGGGCGAGCGCCTGCATCTGCGGCAGTTCGCCGAACAGCTGGTCGAGCTTTTCACCCAGCGCGTTAGCATTAATGTCGCCGACCACGGCAATATGGAGCCCATCACGGGCGAAAGCGGCCCTGTGAAAGACGCTGAGATCGGCCGGTGATATGCTGGCCAGGCCCGCCTTTGTGCCTTCGTTCGGCCTCGAATAGGGGTGCGTGCCGTAGAGCGCGCTTAGCCATGCGCGCTCGGCGATTGCTGTCGGTTCGCGCTCATTGGCGATGATGCCGGAGAGGATCTGAGCGCGGATCCGATCGGTTGGCTTCTGGTCGAAGCGCGGCTTGTTGAGCGCGAGCCTTAGCAGGTCGAAAGCGGCATCCTTTCGCAAGGAAAGCATTGCCATCGAGCCATAGATGCCATCATGTTGCGCCTCGAAGCTCATCGAGGCGCCAGCATCGTCCAGCTTGGTCTGGAAGGCATCGCTGTCGAGATCGCCAGCCCCCTCGTTGAAAAGGGGGGCCATCAGATTGGCAAGCCCCTCCTTGCCTGGTGTGTCCTGGGTGGTGCCGCCGTCGAAGACGAAGCTGATGGCGATGAGCGGAACCGTATGGTCTTCCACCAGCCAGGCCTTGATGCCTTTTGCAGACTTCACCTCTTGGATGCTCATCGCCGCGCGGGCGGCGAACGGTGGGATGATGAGGAAGACAATGGCGAGAAGGAAGATGGCCAGGGCGGTGGTTAGGCCGGCGACCCTGGCTTCCGCCACAGCAAGCGGAAAAGCCAGGACATGTTCGAAAGCGCCGCGGTGTTGGGTCTTTCTCATATCAATTCTCCGTCTTGGGCGAGAGATAGCCGGTGGTCGAGTGGTCGGGCACTAGATAACGCGCGGCGGCAGCCTTGATCTGGCCGACAGTCACCTTGCGGATGCGGTCCGGCCATTCCTCGACATCTTTTACGTTGCCGCCCGTGGCAAGCGTGGACCCGTACATGATGGCCATGGAAGCCTGGTCGTCCTGGGCGAAGATCATCGAACGGACATAGCGGTCCTTGGCCTTGTCCAGCTCGTCGTTACGGACACCGTCCCTGGCGATCCTGGCAATCTCGGTGTCCGCTGCGGCTTCCAAATCCGCGAGCTTGGCATTGTCGCGCGGCACGCCGTAGATGGTGAATTTGGTGGCGTCCAGCATGGCGCCCCAGGCACCGGGCAGTCTAGTGCCATGAAAATAGGCCCCGGCCTCGGTGGCAATGCCCTCTTTCACCACCAGCCCTTGCCAGAGCCGGCTGCGACTGCCGCCGCCCAGGATCTCGGCCAGCAGGTCGAGGGCTTCGGCCTCGCCCGGCGTGGCTGTATGGTAAGATGGCACCACCCAATTTGTCGAAAAGCTAGGCACTGTGACGCGCGCATCGGTTAGCGTTACTGTGCGCTTGGTGTTCTGCTTCGGCTCCGCCGGGCGCTTGCGCGGGGGCAGGCCCGGCCCACGCGCAACCTTGCCGTAGGTCTTCTCGGCCAGCGCTTTCACCGTCTCGGGCGTAACGTCGCCTGCCACCACCAGCACGGCGTTGTTGGGCCGGTAATATTTGTTGTAGAGAGAGAATGCACCGGTGCCATTCAGCTTCTCCATCTCCTGCATCCAGCCGAGGATCGGGATGCGGTAGGGCTGGTTCTGCCAGAGCGTCGCGTCGACCTCCTCTTCCAGCACCGTCGCCGGGTTGCTGTCCGTGCTCAAACGGCGCTCCTCCAGGATTACGTCGCGCTCGGTCTCGATGACCTCGTCGGTGAGGATGAGATTGCGCATGCGATCGGCCTCGAAGCCCATCACCTCACCCAATGTCGAGGGCGCCACCGTCTCGAGGTAAATGGTGTAGTCATAGGCGGTGAAGGCGTTTATGTAGCCGCCGATGGCCGATGCGGTGCGGTTAAGCTCGCCGGCGGCATGGTTGCTGGTCGCCTTGAACATCAGATGCTCGAGGAAATGCGCAAGGCCGGAACTGCCGGGCGGTTCGTCGGCGCTGCCAATCTTGTACCAGACCATATGAGTGACGATCGGCGCTCGGTGATCGGGAATGACCACCACCTGCATGCCGTTGTCTAGCAGGAACTCCGTCACCTTGCCGTCATCGGTGGCGGCCAGAACCGGAGTGATCGTCGCCAAGGCCACAGCGGTCCTAATGAAGGCCCTGCGCAGCCAGTGAGGCCGAAGCCTGATCGAGGACCTCGGTTGTGGTGGGACGACAGATGAGAGGCGAGGCCAAGTGACCTGTTCTTCATTCTGAAGGCGCTGTGTTCCCGACCCTCGTTGTCGGACCGGTGGGCAGCGCCGAGCCGAGTAAGCCGTGTCCATGTTGCGAAGCCTTGCTATAACGCCACCTTTGATCGGCTCTTGGGGAATGACGGCGATGTTTTTGGGCGAGTCCGAGATCATGAAACGACTTCTCCTTGGACCATGACGTGTTCGCACAAAGCAACGCACGTGCCGTGCCAAACGAGAAAGTCATTTCGTCAACGGGACTAAGCCCCTCTGCTGTGGCGCGTATCCGACATTGTCGGACATTGAGGCATAGCCGAACGCCAAGCGATACCTAGCAGGACAAAATACGGACTGCTTTGCAAGCCGCCTTGGACAACTTGCCGCCGCTGCTGGACAATAGGGGCTGGTCAAGCCTGTGGACGAGAGGCGTTGTCCCGCCATCGGCCCCTATGACCGGCGCTAGGCTGACTCAGTGCCCCGAACCGCAGACCTACTTGACCGGCGGGCAATAGGTCGGAAATTCCGCGATGCCGAAAAAGTTGGTCAGCGCAGTGGAGCCCTTTCGGGATTTGCCGCACGAATGGCAGGCGCTGAAAAGCTGTCAACCGAGTACCTCCAAGGCGCGTGCTAGCGTCTCGACGATATGCTGGTTAAGGCCGGTGGTAGCGAGTAAAGCATCGGCTTTGTCGGAGCCCAAATCTGGTCAAAACTTCGATAGGCTAATATGCCTCCTCATCATTGAGAACAGGAATGCCTGCTCTGCCATAGAACGTCAGCATAGGTCCGAGATCAAAGGTCGTTGCGGGCGCGAGCCTCTGGACCGACCGCGGCCATGTTTCGGTTGAGATGCCGTCGATGCCTCGCGCGAGCGTGCTGGCAAATCGCGGCATCAGGGGCGCGAGTGTCTGCGCCAGGATCGCAGCGGCTGTAGCCTGAAGCGCGAGCGAAGTCCGGGTGCGGGCGGGATAGAGACGTCGCGCCGCTTCATAGTCTTGCGCCTGTCGGTAGACTACACAATCGTTCACGAAATCGCAGGCCTGCGCGGCCGCGCGCCGGACGGAGAAGCCATCATCCGAATAGGCGCGTTCCATCGCCGCGCGATGGATCTCTATCCGAGCAAAGAAAGCGCGATCGGCGGGAGCCCAGTCGCCTGCGTCGGGCACACAACCGCCAAAGTCCTGCTTGATTTCGCCGTGCAGCGCATCAAGCCAATTCAGCCAGATCCCTTGGAACACCTCTCTTTCGGTGCGGCGTAGCGCGTCCAGCGTGAAGTTCGTCCGCTCACCTTCCGGGCGTGTCAGGCCTAAATGCAGACGCACGGCGTCGACTCTCTTTGGGCCCAGAACCTCCTTGCCCCAGACCGCATGGCCGCGGCTGGTCGAGAACTTCTGGCGATCGAGCAGGTAAAACTCGTTCACATGATAGCGAATCCGCGGCGTCCAGTGGGAGAATACCTCGGCATAAAGCGCGGGATAAAGTAGCGCGTGGTAGAACGAATTGTCGAAGCCGAAGAAATGGACGATCTGCCAGTCATTGCTGGGCGCCGCCGCATTCCAGTCTTGACCGAGCAATCGAGCTAGCGCCTGGATGTTGTAAAGAAATCCGAAAGCCATCTCCGGCCAAACCCAGATCACCTGCCCCGGGAGCCCTTCGGCCGACAGGCCCCAGTCCGAGGGGTGGGTAATGGGCACGGAAAAGTCGCCACGTTGGCGTACACGCGCGAAAAGGGCCATGAGCCGAGCGGGGGCGCCCGACGCCCTTAAATGCCGATCGATATTGTCGTAGTGCCGTTCCAGCGCAAGTTCAGCACGACGCGCGGATCCGACCATCGGCCCCTCGGCCGAGTGCCGCGATTTGGGCGTACCCAAGTCGTGGCATAGGTTAGGCGCGCCGCACTCCTCGCAGGTGTTTCCGCCAGCCCAGCCGCCGCAATCGGGGCAGAGGCCGCTTACATGCGTTTCGTAAAGGTAGTCGCCTGTCACTGCATCGAAAAGCGCAGCGCTCTGGCGCATGTCTACCGCCGAGCTGCTCAGAAGACTACGGAAACACGCGGCTTGAAACTCTGCATAAGCGCTATCGCCCAAAGTGGAGAGGAAGCTATGGACTTCACAGTCAAGAAGCGCAAGCGTGGCTCGAATCTCGTCGGCATAGTGGCGCGCCACCTTTGCAGGCGTCGATCCATCGGCATCGGCACGCGTCACAAGGTAGCTCTGGTAATCGTCGCTCCCAGTCAGATGGTAAGCTTCGGCCCCTTTCATCCGCAGGAAACGCGTGTACACGTCGGCGCCAAGATAAGGGCCGGAAAGATGCCCTAGATGCAGATCTCCATTGGGCGTCGGCGGTGTGGAGAAGACGAAGATCGGTCCGCGCGGAGTCGCGATCCGGGTAGCGGCTTCGAGGGCGGCCTTGCCGTCGCGCCAGTACACATCGGTGAAATTTAGGTCTTCGTCCCCATCGTTGTGCAGCACATGCGCTTCAAAAGGGTGGAACAGAACGACATCGCCGGCCGCGACCGGGATTTCCGCAAGGTCGGTCCTGACCTTGCCCGCTCCAGACAGGACCACGAAGGCCTCGATTTCGTCATGCCGATGGGGTTCGGATGTGACGCCCGGTGTCACCTTGCCGAATGAAAACCCGATGCCCGCGCTGCCCGTTCGAAGCGTGGCCATGTCGATACCGAACGCCCGCGACAGCTCGGTTCGAGAAAACGTGTATTTGCGCATGACGACCTCAGCCGTTGAAGCAGTGGTAAGGCAATCGGCTCTGGTCAGGTTGTGGGTCGACCGAAACGGCATATGGGCGACGCCAAGTACGTCTCGCTCTCCAGCCTCCGCTGCAGTGAAGGCGGAATCATTCCTTGGATGCCACCGCCAATGGTGCGCAGTCGCCCGGTCATATCCCGCTGCCTATTTCTTCCGCGACGGTGTCGGACCAGCACTCTACTGAGGTAGGGCCGATGAAGCCGGGATGCTCGGGGTTGGCGCGCGGCGCGCGCCCCAGAAGACTGTCGAGGATGCGACGCGCTCGCCAGGCCAGCAGGCTTAGATTCGGATCAGCCAGCCCGCGCTGTTCTAGGCTTGCGTTCTGTACGAAGATGCGGCTGTCAGGCGGTCCGTCCCAGCACACCGAAAAATCTTCGCGAATAGCCAATTCGTTGTCGATCTTTTCAAGCCGGTTCACCATCGGTTCCAAGAAGCCTGGCTCCGCGTTATCGTAACCGGTGGCCAGGATGACGATGTCGGCCGTGACATGTTCGACCACCTCCATGCCGTGCTGTAGGGTGAGTCTGTGACCCGCGCCGGCGTTGATGCAGTGCGAGACAGTGCAGCCCGGCCGCAGTCTGATTTCGCATCGGTTTGGCTCTAGAAACGCGTGGCGGTATAGCGCCTGGTAGATCGCACGCAATGTGCTTTCCGAAATGCCGTCCGAAGCAAGCACGAAGCGCCGCAGGAACAGCTTGCGCTGCGACTCGCCCATTGCCGCGAACCGATCCGAAAAGCAGGGCATGAACAACTCGTTTGTGAACGGGCTGTTGTCCATGGGCAGGTAGTTTTCGCGCTGCGAGACCCAGGTGATCGATTGAGGCCGCCGTTCTTTAGCCAGACCAACAAGGTGCAGCAGCACCTCGGCTCCGGACTGTCCCCCGCCGACCACGCAGACATTGCTATTGTGCACCTCAGGATGAATGTGCAGCAATTCAGATGAATGGAACAGGTTGCGTCCAGTCCAGCCCTGAAACTGAGGCGGAATATGCGCCTGCTTGCCAATGCCGACCACGAGGTTTCTGGCGCCGAGAACCGCCTTATCGGTGCGCACTCGAAACTCGCCGTCAAAGCGGATTTCGCGCACCGTCTCGCCGCCGCGGACAAGCGGGTTCCTGTAGAAGGCCCATTTCAGGTATTGCTCGAACTCAGCTCTGAGCACGGCTTCGAACCGTGCATTGAGGAAGTGGTACAGACGCCCGTTCTCATGCAGGTAGTTCACGAAAGTGTAGGCTGATCGCGGGTTCACCAGCGTGACCAAATCCTTGAAGTGGCTGACCTGGAGCTCCGAGGAATCGAATGCGCTGCCTGGGTGCCAGCGGAAGTCGACTTGCCGATCCAGGAACAGTGCCCCTTGCCCAATTTGCTCGTGCATCTGGCACGCAAGGCTCAGATTTGACGGCCCAGCTCCCACTCCAATGCAAGAGAGCTCCACTTGTCTTGCTCCTTTAGGTGCTTTCAATTTAGGCGATGTTCGCGAGGAATATCGGATCTGGCGATCGGCTTCAGTCTCCACGCGGGCGATCTCGACCTCGGTGCCGCTGTATTTCCTGGATTTTGTCCCCGCTTTCGTATGGTCGGTTATGAAGTCCATGGATCCCGGCCGAGTGATGAGAGCGACACGCATGTCCACGACTTGTGGGCGTGGACGGGATCGACTATCTCCGCCCGCTTCGATGATCCCGTCTCGGTCGGCGAGCTGCTTTCCAACCTTATTCCGAGTTTTAATCGGCAAAGTCGCCCGCCTCGACCTGATGCGCCGACCCCGACCGAGTTGGAGATCAGCGAGGGCGCGGTCTCGAATGCGGCGACGTGAGCCTGCTCATAGGGGCATCCGCTCGATGTTTTCGGAAAACCCCCGCATCAAACGTGCCAAAAGGAAACTTTCATGAAAGCAACGGTTGGCGGGTCGTGATCCTGTCGGGTGTCCGACAATGAGGGGGAAACCTTGCGCCGGTAGCCGATTGCCACGTGGCCGTCCTCTTGCCGGGAGCCGGTAGCTAATCGGGCAGCTCCGCATCGGAATTTTCTCTTAGGACGGCCAGCAACCCAGGTTCACGCACTGTGGCGCGGAAAAGGCTCTTGCCACTTCTCGCGGCCGGAATCTGAAAAGGCGCCTTCGGAAGCCGGGGTTTCAGGAGGACTCTCCCGTCTTGCGGAAGATGGAGAAGAGATCCGGATGTCGAGACGCAGAACCCAGCTAAAGGCGGTCACACCGCTATGTCGAGGCGGTGTGCCACATCCTGCAGCACCACGAGCCTGACGGTGCTCGTGTGACCAGCGAGACACGTTCGATCCGCAGCTTTGTCGAGGCTGCCCCCAGGCGGGTCGGAAGGAGATATTTTGGGAAGGCGACGGCGACGTTAACGGGTAGGGCAGCAGGAATAACCAGGCGCTGATCCAAAAAGACAAACTTGCTTCGGGCCAATCGAGGTTGGACCTGGTGATCGGTCGTCAGACGAAGCGAGCCGAAATGTTGCGCCGCGTTGCTGATGGACGAAATTCTCGCCGGCTCGAACTTTACCGCCTTACGAGGAGGTTGCACGAAAAGCGCGGCCTTGCCCACTCGTCGCCAGAAGAGGGCCTACATGGCGCCGAAACGCTCGCCTCATGTGCAACCTGGTTAAGAAGCTGGCGCAACGGAGCCGAGCGAGGCAGAATTCGAGGGGACTATGATGAAAGCGCCCAAAATCTCAAAGAGACGGCCCGCGGCGAGAAAACCCGTGCCTGGCCGAGATCGGGCAAGGGTAGCCAAGGCTACCCAGCCGTGGCGAGGCCCGTGCTCACGCTTTAGGCACCCAATAACGATAACGGAAAAATCTGCGCGAAACGGTCGCACCGGTATTGACATTAATTGACACACCCCGCGAACACTTGCATAAGCCACATAGCGGTAGTGACTAGGTGCATGCCGCACCCAAATTTTCCCTACGGGCGAGGTCTGATCTATGGCGGCACTGGCGAAATTCAGACCAGTTGATTCCGGCCAACACGACAAGGACGAACTCCGCGAGATTGTCCGTGAGCGCTCTTTTCGATACGGACGCTACACGCTCTCGTCGGGCGTAGAGAGCGACATCTATTTCAATATGAAGCCTACCATGATGGTGGCGCGAGGCGCGCAACTTGCCGCTCTTGAGTTCCTAAAAATAGCTAAGCAAGTGAAAGCAGAGTACGTCGGCGGACTTGAAATGGGAGCGGTCCCCGTAATCGGATCGATGGCAGCTGTCAGCTCCATGATGGACAATCCCATAAACACGATCTTCGTTCGCAAGGCTCCAAAGGCCCATGGCACAAGGGATGTGATTGAAGGTCTTGGGCCTAAAGAAGATCTTCAGGAAAAAGTGGTCCTGATCGTTGACGACGTTGCCACAAGCGGCAAGTCGATATTGAAGGCGATCGAAGAGGTTCGCCGCGTCGGCGGCATTGTGAGTGACGCTGCTTGCCTCGTGGACCGTGACGAGGGAGCTACGGCACTGCTAGCCCGACATGGCGTCACGCTGCACTCCGTACTGCATGCGAGCGAATTTGTGGAACGCCACTGACAATCTCATACAACGTCTTTCCGGCGACCTAGCCGTGCAGGACATTCCGCCGCTTTGCAGTGAGTGCAGGCGCCTCGCGAGTAAGAGCGATTGCCCTTGCCCATCCTCCCTGCTTTTGGTGCAACATATGCTCGCTGCCGTTCACCAGCGGCTTGAAGCTATTGACTACCTCTCAGAGCAACGCGCCCTAAGCCTCAAGGCTTTTGCCGGCTATCTGGCGACGGTCGTTCGAATAGCTTCAGAGAGAGGCGACGCGGCACCCTGGATTGATCTAGCAACCCGGTTTAGCGCTCTTTTCGTTCCCCACGAGGTTGCCCATTAATCTCGCCGCTTATCGCTTTTTCGTGGAACGAGCAGCCCTCGTCGGCAAATGCGTCATCGATCGCGAGCGGCATGCCGGCGCATATACGAGCGTAAAGGCGCCGGGCAGCCGATGCTGAATCTCGAACGTGATGACGCCGATTGGCGCGATGCGCGTCGGCTCGGGGCCTCGTGCCCAAGCATGGTGCGTTCCTATTCCGCGGCATCATACAGCAGGACAGAGGGGCGCGCTGTCCCGCCAGCTTGGCAGTAAGTCCTCGGTGCGCCCTCAGATCACATTCAATTCCCGGAACGCCCTTCCCTCGGCCACACGGCTGTACCCGAACGCCGTGCAGTCGACCGTGCGATAGGCGCCATGCACGATGAGCTCGGCGAGCGATTTGCCGACCGCCGGCGCCTGCTGCAGGCCGTGTCCGGAAAAGCCGTTGGCGAAGAGGAAGTTCTCGACCTCCGGATGCGGCCCGATCACCGCGTTCTGGTCGAGCGTGTTGTAGTCGTAGTGCCCGACCCAGGCGCGCGTCGGCTTGATCGCCTCGAAGGCCGGGATGCGGGTGGCTAAAACCGGCCACACCACCTCTTCGAACAGCGGCCACTCGACCTCGAAATCCTTCGGATCGGGCGCATGATCGCCTTCTTCCGGCTCGGCGCCGCCGGTGAGGTAGACCGAGCCCTCCGGCCGCACATAGATGCCGGAGGGATCGACCAGCAGCGGCATGTCGGCATATTTTTCGCGCGCCTCGAAGACGAAGACGTTGCGCTTGCGCGGCTCGACCGGCAGCGCCAGCCCGGCAAGAGCCGCCACCTTGCCGCCGTTCGGGCCGGCGGCGTTGACGATAATGCCGGCTTCCAGCGTCTCGCCATTGTCGAGGCTTACACCGGCGACGCGGTTGCCTTTGCGCGCAATGCCGGTGACCGACGCCGTGATGAAATCGACGCTCTTGTCGCGAAGCGCCTTGCGGAACAGCGTCAGCATCGCATGCGCGTCGAACCAGCCCTCGCCGGTCCGGCCAAAGGCGCCGGCGGAAATGCCTTCGACCGAAAGCCACGGGAAGCGGCGCGCCAACTGCTCGGCGTCCTCGAGCGAGATATCGGCGTCCTCGGCGACCTGCGCCTCATGATTTGCCTTGAGGATCGGCAGCCCGGCCTCGCCGGCAAGGATGAGATAGCCGCCCTCGCGAAAACCGATATCGGCATCAGCGCCGAAGGTTTCCTTCAGCCGCCGGAACAGTTTCAGCGTGAACTGCGACAGGCGGATGTTTTCAGGGATCGAGAATTGCTGGCGGATCGAGGCACAGGACAAGGTCGTCGCCGCGTGGGAAAATTGCGGATCGCGTTCGACCAGCGCGATAGAGCCGGAAAATCCCTCCTCGCGCAGGTAGTAGGCGACCGAGGACCCGACGATGGCTCCTCCGATGATGACGATGTCGTAGCGCATTTTTTCGCTTCTCCAATTCTTGAGCATGACCTGAAAGCCGGTTTTCGGAAGAATTCGTGCTCCAATTCAAACAACCGGCAGGATGATCTCGAAGCGCGCAACGCGCTCAACCAGGCGGATCCTGCATCATGCGCTGAGGGCCAGCGATGCCGAGGCAGGCATGCGGGTGCCGCCGAAAATCGCGGCGTGCGGTGAAGAATGGCTGGAAAATGCAGGTCCGATTGCTGGTCGAAATGCCGCGCCCTGGTCTCTCTCCAAGTCATGGCCTTGCCGCCCCGTCGCCGCTGTGATTGAGAGCAGCGTGGCGCCAAGCCTCGCCGAATTGTCGTTGAGATTCGCGAGATCGTCGCATCCTCGGCCGACATGCGCAGGCCGGTCTCTCCGCCGGCCTCGACCCGAAGTGCCGGCCTGTCCTGGGGGGCAACATTGCCGGGCGGCTGTAGTCGACGTGCTTTCGCCAATGCGCGAGAGCAGGCGGCGCACCAGCAGATTAAGCCGCCCCGCGTCCGTCACGGTATTGTTCGAAAACCGCCGCCGCTTGCCCGCATCCCTTGCGCTGCCGGGTGGGCGGAAAAAGACCTGCCGATCCAGGAACAGTGCCCCTTGCGCAGTCTGTTCGCGCACCTGACACGCAAGGCTCAAATTGGATGAGCCAGCACCGATAGCAACGCAAAAGAGCTCCACTTATCTTGCTCCTCTGGGACTCAGCGGGATGTTCGCAGCGACCCGCAGTGGGCATTACGAATGTCACAGGCAAAGTAGAGTTTCAAACAGCATCGGTGCGGCTCCGGAACGGGTCAGCGCGCCAAAAACAGCGGCAATGTCGGCTTCTCAAAGATCCATCTGGTCACGCCGCCGCCAAAGAGCCGCTCGCGCAGCCGACGGCTGCCATAGGCGCCCATCACTATCATGTCGGCAGAAATGTCGGTTGCGTGCTGCGCAAGCACCGTGGCCGCCGATTTGCCGGCACTTGTCAGTAGGTCAATCGACACCCGAGCACCGTGCCGAGCGAGATGGGCAGCGATGTCGGATCCAGGCTCCGCGCCCTTCCCTTTGTAGTTGGCTTCCGGATCGACCAGGGCGACACGAACCTCCTCAGCAACGCATAGGAGACCCAGCGCTTCACGAACCGCACGGGACGCCTCGACTCGCTTATCCCAACCGACCAGGACGCGTTTTGGCCACAGCGTCGCCTTAGCACCCTTAGGCACAACGAGCACCGGTTTTCCCGTATCGAACAAGCAGCCGTTGACCGCAGGAGGTCCGAGGTTCTCGTCGTTGACGAGCTCTGGTCCGATAATCGTGAGGTCACCGCAGAGCGCCCGCTGTCGAGCCACTTCACCGAGGCTGGCCGGATCATAATGGTCAGTGTCAACGTCATAGGCGAGCGACATGGATTCCAGCAGTTTCTGGATACTTTTGGAGCGTTTTTCCCGTCTGATCGCGTCTTGTGTAAGTTGATCGATTTGCCGACATTGATTGTTCAATCTGGCAATTGCCTGTCCTCGTCCTACCGGCCACTCGAGGGTACCATCTCCGATCCACCGATGCGACATAAGGAGCGTCGAAGGGGTTATAATTAGTACGGAAAGGTGCGCGCCGATTTCCGCACACAAGCTGGCAGCAGTTCTGACATCATGATCGGAATGGTCAGCGCCGGTCAGACAGAGTACGGTTTTAAAGCCCATTTTCCTGGTTCTCCCTGAGTATTCGTTGAGGGCGTTTCAGGCCGCAAGACCGGCTCACAGCGCGAGGAAAAGAGAGTGGCACCACACCCGGGACCTGATTCAGCCGTCCAGCTTCTCGAGCGAGTAGCCGGCCGACCTGACGGTTCGGATGACGATATCGGTCGAGGGCTCCAGCGCCCTTCTAAGTCGACTGATGTGAACATCGACTGTGCGTTCACCGACGTGGATATTGGGCGGCCAGGCAGCTCCGATCAGCTCGTCCCGGCTGAAGACCTTGCCGGGAGTCTCGAGCAAATGCCGCAGCACGTTGAACTCGATCGGTCCGAGATGGATCTCCTTGCCATTGCAGTAAACCCGGCGGGCATCGAGCTTCATCTCAAGGCTGCCAAAAGAGAGACAGCGGCCGTTTCCGCTCCTATTTGAACCCGGCTGCTTCGCCGGCCCCAGCCTTGCCCTTAGGCAATCCAGAAGCTTGATCGGGCTTAAAGGCCGCGGAATGCTCTCATCAATGCCTGCCTTCAACAGATCGAGGTACTGGTACTCGGCGCCGGCCGCGATCAGGGCAATGACGAGCAGTCCGCTGGTCCTGGGCTCCCGTTTGAGCCGAGCGCAAATTGCGGACCCGGTAAGGCTCGTTGACCCGCAGTCCAGCACCACGGCCTGGAAGTCGCAATCGTCGAACATGCCAAGCGCTTCCTTGGCGCCGCGTGCCGGCTCACTAGCGAAGCCGTCCGCCTCCAGTATGTGGCTGAGGAACAGATACAATTCTGCATCTTGCGAACAGATCAGGACGCGTGGCTTCATCAGGGCTACCCCGAGAACCAAATTGGCCTCGACCGCGTTGGCCGCGTGGGCTGGCCATCGCGGCTCCTCAAGGCCTGACATGATCCTCTTGCTCGAAAATCGGTTTCATGCCCGTGCCACCTCGGGATAGGCGTCGATGGCTGCCATGGCATCGTCGACCAGTTTCGTACCGGCCGCGGCGAGTTTGCAGAACGTCTCGAAGCCGAAACGGTGGACGTCGCGCAAGGTCTTGGACAGAACAACCAGCCGCCCGGCGTTGAAAAGCACGCGGCCGAAGCCCTCATGGCTCATTTCGATCATCGGCGATGCCATCAGGCTGGAGCGCTCCTCGATCGCAAGGGCGACGGCAGTGTAAAACTTGTCGAGTCTCCACAGCACGTCCGGATCGGGATCGCCGATGATTGGAATCGCACGGCGCTGTTCCTTGCTGACGATGAAGTCGGCCAGCAACTCGGCGTCCGCCTTGCCGTCCCAGGACCCGTGGGAATCCTGAGCACGGATCAGTCGCGCGAGGCATTTGACGAACGGGCTGGCAAGGGCCGCCTCGTCGTCGTTGGCAGCAGGGCTGATCGCGACTTCAAACATTTCGTTCTTCCTCGTTTCAGTCCTCGTCCTCGAACGAGGGTTTCTTTTCGGCGACACCAGCGTCGGCCAGCACCTTGCGCAGCCACGGCGGAGGACATGTCCTCAGCATCATCTGCGTGCGCAACAGCACCTCTTGGATGGTTTGTGGCTGCGGCACCTTGATCGGATGGATTTTTGCCGAAACAACCTTGGCTGCCGAAGGCCCGCCGATGGCCAGACAAAACAGCAGCTGGCACCCCTTCAGCGCCTCCACCTTTGGCGTGATTCGGTCATCGCCCTCGGTCCGATGCTCCCCGCTCTCATCGGAAACGTCATCGAAGGCCAAGGCTTCCACGAGATGCCACTCCTCGCGCGTGACGTCGTAGACAGCAAAGCGCTTGGCCGACCCGAAATGCGCATCGAGATGCTTCATGTCTTGCGTGGCGATGGCAACGCGCAATGCGCCTGCTCGTCTTTCGGGCATCGGTGCGTGAATCTCGTCAGTGACGAGTGAGAGGCGACGAACGGAGCTCATCTGGCATTTCTCGTTTCCGGAATGGATCAAGCGCCTCAGGGGTCGGCGCGTGCTGATTGGCCTGGAAGATGTTGGCAACCTCGAAGATCAGGTCGCGGGTTCCCTGATAGAGGATCGTGAGCTTGTGCTGGCTGCCGAGCCGATCGAAGATCGGGAAGCCGACGCGCATGAGCGGAATGCCAAGGCGTCGCGAGGCCTGGCGACCGTGGGAGTGAGTAACGAGAAGATCCGCGCCCGCGGCAAGAGCTTCCAAATCGCCGAGATCGCCGATCTGAACCCACTCCGCCGGTACTTTTTGCAGAATCTTCGACATATCGGTCGTGGTGACCGCCGCCGCGATTTTGGAGCCCATTCCGGCGAAGAACGTTGCGAGTTGATAGAGTTGGTCTGGTTCAGCAGCGATCGCAATTTTCTTGCCTCCGAAATGAAAATGTCCGTCGAGCAACGCGTCCTGCAATTGCGCCCGGCGACGGCGCACCCGGGCCGGCACCGCCGCGCCCGAAACCCACGACAGAAGTGAGACGAACCGGTCGACAGCCTTCAATCCGGTCAGCGACTGCAACACCACGTAAGGCACGCCGGTCAACCCGTGCAGCATTTTCGCTGGGTGGCGCATGTGCTCGCCGATGGCGATGCATTGCGCGGCCGTGCCCAGCTCGCGGATTTCCTCGACGCTGGTGCCGCCACAGGTGGTCGTTATCCAGCGGTCAGGAACCGTACCGTCGAGCGAGCGGGAGACGTCCGGCAGAATAACCGGCTTGAGCCCAAAACCTTCAACCACGTCACGCAAATGCTCGACGTCAGCGACAGTGAGATTGCATCCGGGCAGGATCGCGATCTTCTTCGGCTGCCTCGTCCGTTCACCCGACCCTGTAATCCCTTCGATCATCGCCGCGACAGCTTTGGCCCAGCCTGCTTCGATCGCGCCGTCAAAATCCGGCGTGTTGGCCAGCACGACCTCCGTACCCGCGAGCTCTTCCGCGTGCTTCAGCTTGATGTTGGCAATATCGCTCGCGCAATCTTCGCCACGGGTCTCCACCAGCGCGGTCGTGCACACTCCTATCAGCTTTGGTTTGGTGCGGGTTTTGAGGTTGAGGATCGCCTCTTCCAGATGGTCCGCTCCGCCGAGTATGGTGGCCACCTCGTCCATCGCCGTTGTTTGCAAGGGGATCGCTTCCTTGAAATGACGCACAAAGAGCACCAGCGCGAAGCTGGTGCAGCCTTGGCTGCCGTGAAACAGGGGCATTGCACCCTCGACTCCGAGAAAAGCGAGGGCGGCACCCAGCGGCTGTGACGACTTCAGCGGGTTGACCGCCGCTGATTTGGTATTGCGAAGGACGCTGACCATCGGATTTCCTCAACTCTCGGCTAAGCTGTCAGCCGTCGCGCCGGCGAATTCATTGAGAGCGTCCACACTCGGGGTCCCGTTTTTCGTGCTTGCCAGATCGTCCTTCACGGCAGGCTGGCAATCCCAGGGCGCCGGCCCCCGCACCTGGCTCCAGATCGGGTTATGAATGGCGAGGTCGATCTGCCGTACAAGTTCCACCATGCCATCATAGCCGGCATAAGGATGTTGGCGTTCCTGATTGATATCGAGCCAGGGTGTCTTGGCCTTCAGGGCGATAAATTGCGTGCGCCCGCCCGACAGCATGATGTCGGCCTTGCCTTCTGAAAGCATGGCGTAAAGATCGCGCGCCGCCATCTGCTCGAACACGTGGTTCTCGTCCTTGAGGATCTGTTTGATGCGTTCCTTGTCTTCGACTGTGGATTTCTTCACCGAGGTGCCGACAATCTCCATGCCGATCTCCATCAGCGCGTGGACGACTGACCACGACTTCACACCGCCTGTATTGAGCAGCACGCGCTTGCCTTGAAGCCGCCGGCGGTAGGCCTCGAGCTTCTTCCACGCAATCGCCTCCTGATCAGCGATCAGCGTTTCTGTGCGATCGAGGATCTCCGCATCGGCGCCCTTCCTGACTAGCAGCTCAGCTATGTTGCGAAGTGCTTCCGAGGTATCGGTTATGCCGTAGAAGGAGCCCTCGACGAACGGGATGTCCCAGCGCTCCTCCATCTTGCGGGCTAGATTGATAAGTGCGCTCGAGCACACCATCATAGCCGCCCGGGCGCGGTGCGCGGATGCAACGTCGATGTAACGCGCATCGCCCGGAATGCAGGCGCGCACCCGGATGCCGAGGCGATCAAGCAGCGGCTTCACCAGCCAGAATTCGCCGGAGAGGTTGAATTCGCCAAGGATGTTGATGTCGTATGGCCCGGCGTCGTCTGGTTCCACCGTGCCGATGACATGATCGAGCAAGGATTCGGCGGCGAGTTTGTTACCGAGGTTCTTGGAGCCGGCCAAGCCCGGCGCATTGATCGGCACCACGGCCAGTCCGAATTTTTCGGCCGCGCGTTTGCACACGGCCTCGATATCGTCCCCGATCAGCGCGGTCACGCAGGTCGAATAGACGAAGACTGCCGGCGGTGCATATGTTTCCTTGATCTCGCGGATCGCCTTGAACAGCTTCCGCTCGCCCTGCCCCATCACGACGTCGAGTTCGGTGAGGTCGGTCGTGAAGCTTGTCCGCCATAGGGTTGGCCCGGACGAAGCTGCGCCTCTGTTGTCCCAGGAATTACCCTCGCAGGCGAGCGGCGCATGGACCAGGTGCGCAACATCGGTGATCGGCTGCAGGACGATCTTGGCGCCGTCAAAGGCGCAGCCGCCAGCTGCCGCCCCGGGGGTCAGCGGCTTCGAGCAGCCCTCCTTGCGCGCCTTGGCATCCTTGCCGCGGTTTTTATCGCAGGCAGGCTCGTCGAAAACGTCCTGGATCTTGGCACTGAGCGAGGTCATTGCGTCAGTCTTTCCATTGGCGACGGGCGACCACGGCGAAAAGCCGGCACCGGCTCTTAGCGGGTGAGGTCATAGGAATAATCCGTCACGCCCGTTTCGCTCGTGTCGCGATCGAGCTTGTCGAAAATCTTGTCGAGGATCGTCGTCAGCACGCGTAATCCACCCTGGTAGCCCATGAGAGGAAAGCGATGGTGATGGTGCCGGTCGAAGATTGGAAACGTCAGCCGGATCAGCGGCGTGCCGGTGTCACGCTCCAGATACTTGCCATAGGAATTGCCGATCAGCAGGTCCACCGGCTCTGTAAAGAGCAGCGAACGCATCGCCCAGAGATCCTTGCCCGCCCAGACCTGGGCATCCTGGCCGAAGGGCGAGGATGCAAGCAATTCCTTCATCTCGGCCTCCCAGGCCGATGTGCCGTTGGTCGCGAGGCAATGTGTCGGCTCGCCGCCGGTCTCCATGACGAAGCGGGCCATGGCGTAGACGAAGTCCGGATCCCCATAGATTGCGTACTTCTTGCCGTGCAGCCATGACTGGCTGTCCGCCATGGCGTCAACCAGTCGGCCGCGCTCCATCCGGATTGTCTCGGGGATCTCCTTGCCGGATATCGCCGAGACCTTCATCAGGAATTCGTCGGTCGCCTGGACACCTAGCGGATAATGGAAGGATGCCCTCGCCTGCCCGACCTCGTCGCAATAGTCCAGCGTCTTGCGGGTGTTGTAATGCTGGAGAGACAGTGTCGCCTCCGCGTTGAGTGCCCCTTTGACGTCTTCGATCTTCGTGCCTCCGTCATACATGCGGTATTCGCCGTCCGACGGCGTGTCGAACTGGTCTGAGGCGTCCTGAATGACGGTATAGGTGACACCCATCAGGTCGAGGAGGCGCTTGATTTCCCGGTTGTTTCCGACGCAGAATCCGTCGAAGCCTGGAATGATGTTGATTGTCCCAGCGGCTTGCGAGCGCTCGCTGCCCTTCCAGAAATGCTCCAGCACGCCCTTCACCATGCCGTCATAACCATCGACATGGCTGCCGACGAAGGCAGGCGTATGAGCGAATGGCACGTCGAAGTCGCCCGGGACCGAGCCTTCGTTCTTGGCGTTCTCGATGAAGCTGCGCAGGTCGTCGCCAATGACTTCAGCCATGCAGGTGGTCGAGACGGCGATCATCTTGGGGTCGTAGAGCTTGTAGGTATTGGCGAGCCCGTCGACCATGTTCTTCAGGCCGCCAAACACTGCCGCGTCCTCGGTCATCGAGGAGGAAACCGCTGACGACGGCTCCTTGAAATGTCGCGACAGATGCGAGCGGTAGTAGGCAACGCAGCCCTGGCTACCGTGGACGAAAGACATGGTCCGCTCGAAGCCCGCGGCCGCGAACACCGCGCCGAGCGGCTGGCAGGCCTTGGCGGGGTTTATGACAAGCGCCTCGCGAGCGAGGTTCTTTTCGCGGTATTCCCAGGTCTTGGTCAATTCGCGTTGGTCGGTGACGATCTGATCCGGGTGCGGACATTCGAAATTCAGCTTCTTCTCGGCAAGCATTTGTCGGTATTCCGGCTCGCGGAACAGGGGAGCATGGTCGAGCACTTTTTCGGCCGATTGCGGCATGGTGGTCACCTTTTCCATCTGGCCGCGCCAAGCGGCAGCACAGGGACATCAAGACGTTAAGGGCCCCCGCGGATCGAGCGCGCCCCAAGCATTTATCGGCCTCCCTGGCTGGCAGAGAGGCAAGTCCTCATTCGGCGGCGACCGCCGTCGGCGGGGCGTCCTTCATCTTCTTCCACGGCGCGCGGTAGAGACCCCAGACCGGGTTGTTAATGGCCAAATCCATGTCGCGGGCGAAAATGGCGAAGCCGTCATAGCCGTGATACGGGCCGGAATAGTCCCAGGAGTGCATCTGGCGGAACGGGATGCCCATCTTCTGCACCGGGTACTTCTCCTTGATACCGGAGCCAACGAGATCAGGGCGGATGCCTTCTATGAACTTCTCCAGCTCATAACCGGTGACGTCGTCATAGACGAGCGTGCCATTCTTCACGTAATGGCCGGTGCGCTGATAGTCGTCGTTGTGGGCGAATTCGTAGCCGGTGCCAACGATCACCATACCGAGGTCCTCGTAGGCAGTGATGACGTGACGGGGGCGCAGGCCGCCAACATAGAGCATCACCGTACAGCCTTCGAGGCGCGGTCGGTACTTGGCGGTGACAGCATCGACCAAGGGCCGGTACTTGGCGATGACCTTTTCGGTCTTCTCCTCGATTTCCGGCCCGAAATGCTTGGCGATGTTGCGCAGGGAGGTCTCGATCTGGGAGGGGCCGAAGAAATTGTATTCCATCCAGGCGATGCCATACTTTTCCTCCATGTGCCGGCAGATGTAGTTCATCGACCGGTAGCAGTGGATCAGGTTGAGCTTGGCCTTGGGCGCGCGCTCTATCTCGGCGAGCGTGGCGTCACCCGACCAGTTGCCGACCACCCGAAGCCCAATCTCCTCGAGCAGGATTCGCGAGGCCCAGGCATCGCCGCCGATGTTGTAGTCGCCGACGACGTTGACGTCATATGGGCCGGACTCGAACTCGACATCGTCCTTGTCGAAGACCCAATCGCGGATCGCATCATTTGCAATGTGGTGACCAAGCGATTGTGAAACGCCGCGGAAACCTTCGCAGCGCACCGGTACAATCGTCTTTTCGTGCTCCTTGGCCTTCTTGCGCGACACTGCCTCGATATCGTCCCCGATCAGACCGATCGGGCATTCGGACTGCACCGAGATGCCCCCACTGAGTGGAAACAGGTCCTCGATCTCGTCGATGACCTTTTCCAACTTCTTGTCGCCGCCGAAAACGATGTCCTTCTCCTGGAAATCGGAGGTGAACTGCATTGTCACGAAGGTGTCGATGCCCGTCGTGCCGACGTAATAGTTGCGGCGCTGCGACCAGGAATATTGCCCACATCCGACCGGCCCGTGCGAGATGTGGACCATATCCTTGACCGGGCCCCACACCACCCCCTTGGAGCCGGCATAGGCGCAGCCGCGGATTGTCATGACGCCCGGAATGGATTTGATGTTCGATTTGACGTCGCATTCGGAAAGGCCCTTGTCCTCCGCTCCGGCCTCGTCCTTGCTCGTTGCGACACTGAGGTGCTTCTTGCGACGCATCGCCGCCTTGTTCGGATATTGGGACAGCACATCTTCGATAAGCTTCGCATGCAAAGCGCCGTCATTCTCATAGTCGAGGCCCATTGGACCTTCCCCTTTCAAGGTTCGGGTAACGCCTCGCCAGGAGGCCTTGTTCGTAGAATGGGGCGCCAGGTCAGGTCGGCGCCCCTTTCGGTAGCGGCGGTTACTGAGCGACGGCCAATTTCGCTTCTTCCTTGGCTTGAAGCTCGGCAAGCATTTGCTCGTCCGTCTTCATGATGCCGAAGTCGAGCAGCATGTCCTCGAGCTCCTCCATGGTGATTGGGGTCGGGATGGTGCCCTGGCCCGAATTGAGATGGATCTTCTTGGCCAACGCGCGGTACTCCCCTGCCTGTTTGGAGTCCGGCGCATACTGGATTACCGTCATCTTCCTCAGTTCGGCGTGCTGGACGATGTTGTCGCGCGGCACGAAGTGGATGAGCTTGGAATTGAGCCTGGCGGCCAGCGCCTCGGAGAGGTCGAGCTCGCGGTCGGTCTGGCGCTCGTTGCAGATCAGCCCACCGAGCCGCACGCCGCCCGAATGGGCGTATTTCAGGATGCCCTTGGCGATGTTGTTGGCGGCATAGAGCGCCATCATCTCGCCGGACATGACGATGTAGATTTCCTGGGCCTTGTTTTCGCGGATTGGCATCGCGAAGCCGCCGCACACCACGTCGCCCAGCACGTCGTAGGAGACATAGTCGACATTGTCATAGGCGCCGTTCTCCTCAAGGAAGTTGATCGAGGTGATGACGCCGCGGCCGGCGCAGCCGACACCCGGCTCGGGGCCGCCGGACTCCACGCACTTGATGTCTTTGTAGCCGATCTTGAGCACGTCCTCGAGTTCGAGGTCTTCCACGGAACCTTCCTCGGCGGCGAGGTGCAGAACCGTATCCTGCGCCTTTGCGTTCAGGATCAGGCGGGTGGAGTCGGCTTTCGGGTCGCAACCGACGATGAGGATCTTCTGTCCGAGGTCGACCAGGGCGGCGAGCGTGTTTTGAGAGGTGGTGGACTTGCCGATGCCTCCCTTTCCGTAGAATGCGATCTGACGCAGACCTGACATGTTGCTTTCCTTCCTTCTTTCCATCCATAGCGGCTACCCGCGACTTGAAGTCCGGTCGGCAGAACCCGGCGCCTCGCACCGATCGTCTCAAAACTCGTGCCAATTTGGCTGGTTGGATCGAAGAAGAAATTTTATGGTTGCTTTTCAGCTATTTAACATTTGGCAAAAATATTAAATTGGCTAAATACACTTGTGTTGCGGACTCGACAAAGGGGACAGAAGATGTCGGATGGCGTAGTGGGCATGAAGAGCGGTTGTGGTCGTGACGCCCTCGTCCGTGGCGGCGCGGGCGTAACCGGTTAGCCGATCCGACTTGTAGAACTCGGTGAACATAGAGATTCGTCAGCGTCACCAGGCTCGCCGCGCATTTCGGATAGCCCATATTCTTCGTCTTCAAGCCAACCGACTGGATCAGTTTCTGGTAGGTAATGTTCGCGACCCGCAACGCTGTGTTCGCCTCGCTTCAGGCGTCGACAACGCTTGCACATTAGGTCAGGCAGGCCTTCGCCAGCGTCGTCGCCCTCGGCAAGAAGCTCGGGCGTTCGCGTGATGAGACCGTGATTGTGTGGACGACCTCCTCGGGTGTGAGGAAGGACGCACCAGCGAGAAAAGCGCTATGGGTATCGAGGGGGCGCCGCTTCGTAGAGGAACCGGAATTTGCGGGAGAAGATCAAAAGAGCGCCGTCATTAAGATAATGGAAGAGTGTCATTCGTGGCATTTACCCGAGGTGCCCACGAATTGTATGCCACCGCTTGGCGAGCCAACTTTTTCATGAACTTAGCGACACAGCGAAAGTTGCGATTTTGGCGATAGGTACGGTACGCCTGGCGCTCTTGCTTGCCGTGAAACCATGATCGCCGTCACAACGAAGTCGTACGCTTCAATTGCGGTGCCAATTCTTTCCTGCGATATTGGCGAGGGGAAGCGGGCGATGATTAAAGGCTCAATTGCTGGATGCTTGTTGGTTCTGACACCGCTGCCGGCATTGGCCGGCGATTTCGGTGGTCTGAAGTTAACTTCGACGTGCGACCAATATAACGAGTCATCAGGTCGAACCGCGCCGGCTTCGTAGACGACTTGATCGTCGGAAAAGTGCCGCAACGGGCAAAGACTACCAATCCCACCGCGTTGACATTCAAGCGTGTGTTGCAGCGACGTTCGCCCCACGCTGCGTGACGGCAACAACATCCATCCGCGAAGTGTTGGCCGCTTGCATGGTTATGGTAGGCAACTAATCGATGAGGGCAGTATCCCGTGCCTATGGCTGTTGAAGCGGTTTGGACGAGCAAAGAGATTATCCTCGCGATCATCGCGACAGGGCTGATTTCAGCGTTGGCAGGCTGGGCGGCCGATTTCGTTAAGGAGCGTTGGTCCGAAAAGCGTTCAGCGGGATATGCCGCGATGCGGTGCGCGGTCGCTTTGAACGTTACGCTGCCGATTGCTGGAACAATGCCAATATGAGCGAGGGGCATTTTCAAATGGTGGAGGAACCTTATTCGGAGTCTCTTCCACCTGCTCCGGATATTCCCAAGGATATTGACTGGCGTTCTGTCGATCCAATTTTGGCGGATGCGGTCTTGTCTTTCATGACGTCTAGCAAGATCGCCGAATCAGAGGCCGCGTACGCGCGCGTTTACGAAGGTAACCCCTTCGACTTCGACGATGCCGCTAGGATGCTAGGGCGTCGGGCGTTGGAAATAGCATCCAAACTCCGCTCACGATATGGGATGCAACCAAGCGCAGAGTACGAGAAGATGCACAAGCGACTGAAAGGTAGCGGCTAACAGCTACGGTCTGACTGGATCGAAAGGCCCGCCATCGTAGCAGCGGGCCAAATTGCAATCCGGTTGGGATTTCACTCGTCCCGGAAATGCTGCAGCGAGGCGTGACGCAAATCCTCCTCGCCTCGCCCGATCGGCCCAGGTTTGACCCATATCGTTGTCGGCGGCTTCATGCCCTTTGGCGGCTGTGACGTTGCCCCCGGTTCCTGTCCAGTTTTGAGCTCGTTTCCGGCGTGGGTTGTGCCCTGCTGGGCGGGTGAAGCGACGGGCACTGGCGCGGAGCCTTTGGCATAGAGCAGCATGATCGACGGTCGCGGATTGAAGGCGCTGGCGAACTCGGCCCGTGTCTGCCAGGCGATTTGGGAGTGCGGCCGCGCGGTGTTGTAGTCGGCGCTCCTCAAGGGCCTTGCAATTGGCTGGGAATAGCCCTTGGAATGGCAGCCTAGGGTGATGGACTCCCACACGCATTAGACGCATTCTCTTACAGGGGGAAAGGGGCGTGGGCAGAGTCCACAGTCATCAAGGCGCGAACCAAGCTGACCGGTGGCGAAAACGGCTCTGGCACAGGCGGCGGAGTTTGTGGCGGCTGCGATATCTTTTTCCGTTGGGAATGGTCCCACAGGCTGTTTTCTTCACGGTAAGGCCGAGCAGTCTTGAAGCTGTCGCTGGGCTCGTGCCCAAGGGTTGGTTTGGCGGCGCCAGCGGTTGTGACATCAAAGGCAATATCAGCATCAACACCGGCGAGCGCATCTACCATGTGCCTGGGCAAGGGCACTACAGCGAGACGGTGGTCACAGCGAGCAAAGGCGAGCGATGGTTCTGCAGAGGCCGAAGCGCGTGCGGCTGGCTGGCGTCGAGCGAGGCAGTAGCCGGATTTGAAAACCTTAGATTGAGAAAACAGCGTATCCCAGATGACCGAAAAGTGGACCGATGGCTTCAGGGGCCTTGGGAAGTTCGATCTGCCCTCGCAAGCGGGGGTGTATGGCGAGTTGTCACTGGACGGATACGATTCAAAACTCGTGCTGTATGACGTCGAGCATGAGCTTTATCCAGGACCGTTGGACCTAATCCTTCACGGTGTTGTCGACTACACAGTCAAGATTTTTCTGGTCGATTGCATCCCGATGGGCAGCAGCCAAAAATCAGACGCTAAAGGGAATACTTCAAAACATCAGCATACAATATTTCCTCACCACGTGATATTTGGCGATATTCATGTCAGCGACACAGATTCTATATTTACCTCGATTCTTCTGCGCCTGACTGACTCCTCCAAGCTGTTCTACGACTTCGATACCTTTGGAACTATTATCGACCCCAATCTTGTCAAAGCGACCTTGGCTACAAAGGCAGCAAACCGCGGCCGTGACGTTTTAGTGGGAGAACATCCAGCTCTTGCATATTTTACAGGCAAACACTCGATCATACGAGTTCCAACCGAAATCGGGACGATTTCGGCCAACAATTTTCCGACGATCTCATTGGGAGGGCCGACAGGCAGCGGTTTCACCAACTCAATCTGGGTAGAAATTGAATTCGTACGCGGCCAGAGTTTCAACAATGCCATCGACTTGGCATTCTTGCTTGAGCCATTCTTTTCCACGGTCGCCGGGAGGCCTCAGAGGTTCGAAGAGATCAGGTTGCTTTCACGCTCAACCGACGGGCCGGACACCGACAGTCCTCCCTTGAAGTTCGAAGTTTACAGCAGCATGAAGCAGCATCTGCGATTTCCTCTCGGCAGAGGCCCCCATCCAGCCGATCTACCGATTAATCCGGTCTGGCGGCCAGAGGAATTTGCAAGCGTCTTGACGGACTGGGTGAGGCGCGGTTCCGATTGGCGAGATGCGCGTGCGCGCTATTCCGAATGCCTGCGAAAGCAGGACCTGTTCGACATAGACCGTCTGGTGGGTTCGGCCAATATGTTCGACATTCTCCCGAGTGCCGCGGCGCCAGCAGAAGTCGAACTATCCGAAGAGCTGAAAACTGCCCGCGATCAAAGCCGAAAGCTCTTCCGTGCACTGCCGGACGGCCCCGAACGAGCCAGCATTCTTCTGGAGCTCAAGCGACTGGGAAAAAGCAACCTTAAAAACAAAGTCCGCCACAGGGCAGCTCCGATAGTGGCAGCAGTGGGGGACAAGTTTCCAGACCTGATTTGGGTATTGGACCAAGCCGTCAATTGCAGAAATCACTACGTGCACGGAGCGCTTGGCAAGGTCAAAGTCGATTACGCCGCCAATTTTCACGACCTCGGGGGCTTCTTCACAAAGTCGCTCGAGTTCGTTTTCGCGGCCTCCGATCTGCTTGAGGGTGGATGGGATATCAAGGCCTGGGCATCGCGGAGCTCGACGCTGTCACACCCGTTCTTCGAGTACAAGTTCGGCTACAAGGAACACTTGGAAATTGCCAAATCCCTGATCGGTGAGCCTGGCGGATAAAGCGCCGAAGAAGTTTCGACAGAATGCTGATTTTTTCAAGGCGTACGACACACATGCTGATCGACAGAGCCGTGTCCCGCAATCAGGCCCAGCTCTGGATTGCGCCGCCAATGGGAGCAACACGACGCCGCCCTAACACAGAGCGCGAGCTTGGTCGGCTCCCCTAAACCGTCGGCCGCGCGATTAGATGGCATACCAGGTAAGGATGGCTCCCACATCAGACCGCCACCTTGCCGGCAGCAAATTGCGACCGCCCGTCGTCAATCGAAAGCTTTCCCGACCGCGAACAACCGGTCAGCGACAGCTCGGCGTACCTCTTCGTCATGGAAGATGCCGACGATCGCTGCCCCGCGCGCCTTGGCTTCGGTGATGAGGTCGACGACGGTGGCCCGGTTGGCGGCGTCGAGGGATGCCGTCGGTTCGTCGAGGAGTATGATGGGATAGTCGACGACGAAGCCGCGGGCGATATTAACACGCTGCTGCTCGCCACCGGAGAAGGTGGCTGGTGCGAGCGGCCAGAGCCGTTCGGGAATGTTGAGGCGCGTGAGCAGCGTTTTGGAGAGCGCCTTGGCCTGATCGGCCGGCATGCCGTTGGCGATGGCGGGTCCCGCCACGACCTCGAGGGCGGGCACCCGCGGGATGACGCGCAGGAACTGGCTAACGTAGCCGATCGCGCTGCGGCGGATTTCGACGACCTCCCAAGGTTCGGCGGCGAGGAGATCGACGGTTTCGTTCCCATGTACGACGAGGATTTTGCCGGCGTCCGGCTTGTAATTGGCGTAAAGCGAGCGCAGGAGCGTCGACTTGCCGGCACCGGAGGGACCGACAAGGCAGACGCATTCACCGGCTTTGACCGTGAGTTCGATATTGTCGAAGACAGGCAGGACAATGCCGCCCTGGGCGTGCAGCGTGAAGGTCTTGGCAAGGCCAACGGCGCGAAGTGCGGGGTCCGTTGCTGAGGAGTTCACCAAACAATTCTCCTTGAGGTCATCGGAATATGCTTGCGGTCCGCTTTCTGTCAAAATACTTGGCGGCCTTGCCTCCACACTCCACGAACAACGGGAATGTTGGAGATTTCAACGATGTGGCAGAGATCGGCACGGGCGCCGATTCCAATCATCCCTCTGTCGCAAAGGCCGGTCACCGAGGCAGGGACCGAACTAACGGTGGAAATGGCCTTCGCAAGGCTCATGCCGATCGGATCCTTTGTCAGTTGAAAAGCTCCATGCAACAGGCTCGCCGGAACGTAATCCGAGGCAAGGATGTCGAGGTGACCGGTTGTCGCCAGCTCACGGGCGCTTATGTTTCCAGAGTGCGAGCTGCCGCGAACGACATTCGGTGCGCCCATTAAGATACAAATGCCAAGAGAGCGCGCCATCTCCGCAGCAGCCCGGGTTGTCGGGAATTCAGAGATCAAAACTCCAGCGTCATTCGCTTCTCGAACGTGTTCAGGTGTTTCATCATCGTGGCTGGCGAGCGGCAGTTGCCGAGCGCGCGCAAGGGCAATAATTCGGCTTCGGTTTTGAGGTCCGATCGTTCGTGAGGCATCGATCCATGCTTTGATTCGACGGTCGGCGTCCTCTGCCAACCAGCCATGCTGACTGATCTGCATTTCACGGAAGCGTTCGAGTTGCGGCGATTGGCGGTGACCAGGGGCATGGTCCATTACCGATACGAGTTTCACAAGCGGATCGCCGACCAAAGGCGTGAACCCGGACATCACCTCTTCGTCAGTCACCTCGCAACGCAGATGCAGAAAATGATCCGCTCGAAGCAGTCCATGGTCCCTGGCTTCACGTATCCCGTCAATAAGTACAGGTAGGATGCGTGCTCGATCAGCTTGTCTGGTATGATCCCGGGTCGTTGATCCTATGCAGAGGGAATCGAAAACTGTTGTGATGCCGGCTGCTATGACCAGCGCATCGTGTGCCATGATCGCCGAAAGATGATTCCACACCACGCCGGCCCGCGGCAGTGCATGCCTCTCCGAATTGTCGGTATGGAGATCGATGAGGCCTGGCGTCAGATACCCGCCTTCGAGGTCGATCGCGCCAGGCACTGTGCTTCTGCCGGCGGCGATGTCGTCGATGTAGCCATCGATAATGTGGACTGTTCCATCATAAACTTCATCCGCCAAAACAAGTCGCGCGCCGGTCAACGTCAGGTCGTTCGTGGAGAGCTTTGCCGCCGCACCGTGCGGTGAAGTATCATTTCTTATGATCATTCAGAGCACCGAGGAAACGAGAAGCTGTGTGTAGGGATGATGCGGATCGTCCAGAACCTGGTCGGCGAGGCCGGTCTCCACCATGTTTCCTCGCCACATCACGATGATGCGGTCCGCCAATAGTCGTGCAACAGACAGGTCATGGGTGACTATCACGACTGCCACTCCGATATTCATGACCAGGCACCGCAGCAGGTCGAGCAGCCGGGCTTGAACCGATACATCGAGGCCGCCAGTCGGTTCGTCCATAAAGACGAGGCGCGGCTTGGTAACGAGAATTCTGGCAATTTGCAGACGTTGCTGCATGCCACCGGAAAACGTTTTCGGTCGATGATCTGTGCGCAGAAGGTCAATCTCAACCTGGGCAAGCCAATCCTGAGCTTCCTGTCGTATGCGGCCATAGTGCCGCGCACCGATCGCCATCGGCCGCTCCCCTATATTGCCACCGGCGCTGACTTCCATTCTAATGCCATCTCGCGGGTTTTGGTGGACGAGTCCCCAGTCCGTCCGCATCAGCTTCCGGCGTTCCGGCTCCGATAAGGTCAAAATGTCCGTCGGTCCTTTATGATTTAGATCGTAAATCACGGAACCCTGATCAGGCATCAAACGACCTGATAGGCAGCTGAGCAACGTCGACTTTCCGGATCCGGATTCCCCGACGATCGCGATGATTTCCCCGGGGAAGAGATCGAACGAGAGGTCCCGGCAGCCTACCGTCTTTCCATACATTTTTGTGAGCTGCCGGACGGAAAGCAGCGGCTGGCGGCGAGTGGGCTGGAACTGAGCTGCTGCTCTCATCGTGATTCCGATCCCGTTGAGGTTTTCGAGGGTAAGAGCAATTCGATGTCGGCGGGATCTGCACGATCCGGTCCAAGGTGACCATGGTCCCGGCGAGTAGTGCAATAATCGGTGTCTGAGCAAACGAACATCCGCCGTCCCTTGTCATTCATCACGATCTCATCGAGATAACTGTCAGTCGCCCCACAAAGGGAGCAGCATTGCCTCCATCGCTGCACACGAAACGGATGGTCTTCGAAATCGAGACTCTGCACCTGTGTGTAGGGGGGAACGGCGTAAATCCGCTTTTCACGGCCCGCGCCGAAAAGCTGAATGGCTGGATTGTTTGCTATCTTCGGGTTGTCAAATTTGGGAATAGGTGAAGGCGACATCAAATATCGCCCGTTTGTCATAACTGGATAGCTGTTGGTCGTCGCAATATGGCCAAAGCGCGCGATATCTTCGTAAAGCTCGACACTCATCAGACCGTATTCTGCATAAGCATGCATCTTACGGGTTTCGGAGTCCCTCGGTTCCAGCCGGCGCAACGGTTCGGGCGACGGCACTTGGTAGACGATAATTTGCCCCTCCTTGAGAGGCGTTTCGGGCACCCGATGACGCGTCTGAATGATTGTGGCAGCTTCGGTTATTTCGGTCGTAGCGATGCCGGCCACACGCCTGAAAAATCGCCGGATGGAGACAGCATTGGTTGCGTCGTCCGCGCCCTGGTCAATCACCTTCAACGTGTCGTTTGGTCCAATGACACTGGCTGTCACTTGAATGCCGCCGGTCCCCCATCCGTAGGCCAGCGGCATTTCGCGGCTGCCAAACGGAACCTGAAGGCCTGGAACGGCCATGGACTTCAAAATGCATCGTCGGATCATCCTTTTGGACTGTTCGTCCAGATACGCAAAATTGTAGGGTTGACGGAAGCTGCGGCCGGCTGCGTTGCCATGATGTGCCGTCATTCCGCGGCCTCCTTGCTCGAGCGGCGGCGGCGGTTATGCTCCTCCCGCAACTGTCTTATGAATTGCAGGTCGCCCTGGAAATCGACATAGTGAGGCAAAGTGAGATGCGAGACGAAACCGGCCGCCTCGAGATTGTCGGTATGGGACAGAACGAACTCTTCATCCTGAACAGGGTATTTTGCTTCCTCGCCGTATTCGCGACAACGCAACGATCGGTCAACGATTGCCATTGCCATCGCCTTGCGCTCACTCTTTCCAAATGAGAGGCCATATCCGCGGGTGAAGCGCGCAGGCTCATCTTCCGAGCCCCCGAAGAAATCCAGCATCTGGCATTCCGTGACGATGATGTCGCCAATAGAAACAGAAAAGCCCAATTCCTCGGGTAGGATTTCTATTGTGACGTCCCCAACCCTTGTTTCCCCTACGTAGGGATGGGCAGCGCCATAGCCACGCAGCGCTGAATAGGCCAAACCCACGACAAATCCCTCATCGCCACGGGCGAGATTTTGCAAGCGCTGATCGCGACCGGCGGGTATGTCAAGAGGATCTCGGGTAAGATCGAAAACCGGTGACTGGTCGGGTTCCGGCAACTCGGCTTCAATCAGGTCTTCGTCGGAAATGCTGTCGAAGGCACGCGGAAAAGTTGGATCCAGCGGATCATCCGCGACCTTCGCTTTCGGCTTGTCGCCGTCAACAATATCGAGGTGATCAAAATCAAGCAGTCTATGTGTGTACTCATAGGTCGAACCGAGTATCTGCCCTCCGGGAATGTCCTTGAAGGTTGCTGAGACACGTCGCTGAATGGCCATCCGGGCTGTGTCGAGCGCGTTTGACACTGCCAAGCGCGGTAGAGTCGTGCGAAACGCCCGGAGAAGGAAGATCGCCTCAACGGCGTCGCCTTGGGCTTGTTTCAATGCCAATGCCGCAAGCTCTCTATCGTAGACAGAGCCCTCACACATCACTCGGTCGACAGCGAGACCGAACTGCTCGGCAATCTGGCGAACCGTAAGTTCGGGAACTGCTGGGTCTCCCCGCCGATCCTCCGCAACCAAACCATGTGAGTTGAGGATAGCCTCCTCCCCACCTTTTACGGCAACATAAGCCATCTAGATCTCTCCGGATATGCTGCGAGGAAGAGCGATAATTGCATTTCCGGAGGTAAAGAGAACATCGACTCCACTCGGATAAAGCTCATGATTGAGCTCCCAGTCCTCCCAAAACCAAGATGCAAGCCCATCAACGTCCACCGAAACTTCGCGCTGGATGCCCGGTCCACGCCACCGAACGGGGGGACCGCCGTTTAAAGATGGCACTTGGACAACAATCGTCGTCGAGGCCTGAGGCTCCAATTCTGTTCCGGGATTGAACTCAGCCAAGCGCGGCATCGTCATCGGATTGGCCACAATGGCAAATGTCGACCTTTCAACGCTGTCCACAAACGGCACCCCGCAGTGAAACCCAAGGTACTTGCGAACCGAAGGTAGATTCGACCGGGAATCGAGCCAGACCGGTGTTTCGAAATCCGCAAGCGTGAGGCAGACGGCGGCGGTCGCCGGATCAAGGGGACCGACTGCCGCGGTGGCAGACACCAGCGTTTGCGGCCTGCCGACATATGCATACGCATCTAACACGCGGCGGAATGTGTCCTGGCTGTCGAAGACAGGATTTGCGAATCCGGGCTCAAGCCCGGCAGTATCCAAAACGCTGATCATTCCGGACTCATGCCTCGAGCCATTGCGAAAAAGCGGACCTTGGTCGAAGCCGCTTTGCGGCTTTTAATCTCACGGCGGGCGGATTGCGCGATTCCAAATTCGGTAACGAACCGAAGTACACCGCTCGCACCGTCATCTGTTCCTTGCAACATCGCATCGAAAACTGCCGCCAGTTCTGCATGACGTTGGTCGCGCCCGAGGACGAAGGCGAAGCCCGTCATGCCATCGGCCAAGCTAACGGCACATCGGGTCATCGTGACTTCACCAAGGTTGAATAGGGCCCCCGTACCCCCGGCGCGTGCGCGCACAAGCACGAGGCCGGTTTCCGGTCGGCGAAGCCAATCAAATTGCGGCTGGATGGCCAGGTTGTCCCAGGCCCGCTCAAGTTCATCGCACCGGGCTCGCGCGAGAACCGCCATCCATCGTTGCCGCTTTTCAACTTCAATCCGCACCGGTGTTCGCCGCTTCGTTTACAGGCCCGGCTCAGGACCGGGCTCATCAGGGTTTTCGCGCTGAATGCCTAGATGTCTAGGTATCTTGGATAGGCTTAGTTCCTTTTTGCAACGATTTAATGACAGGGCACGAGCCTATCAAAATATTACTGCGATCCGACTGGCAGAGGGCGGCCTGATCCGCCATGAGAGGTGGTCTCGGCGAATAAGCGAATAAGCTACCGTGTTCACGCGACTCTTCGTGCTTATTCGTTCGTTTCAATAAGATATTCGTACCGGTCGCTTCGTATGACGCTGAAAGCATATTTGATCGGTAACCCATCCGGGGTTACGTCGACATTGGTCTCAAAAAGTACCGGACTGGACGAAGATATTCGCAGTATCTGAGCTTCTTGCGGGCTCGGTCTTCGGGCCGTGATCCGTGTCCATTTCCGCTTATATTCCGCGATGCCGCAGCGCTTCAAGGCGGCAGTGGGAGAGTTCATTCCCTGGAATGCGGTGGCGAGGCCAGGAACGCGCGCTGCCGGATAGTAGCTCGTTCCGGTCGCCAAAGGCCAATCATTGATGAACGAGGTCGACCTGACCTCGGTAACCAGTGCTGAGGGAGCGAGGTTCAAATGACTTGCAATATCAGGTTCGACAGAAGTTTCGTTGATCGACAGTATCTCCCGCTTCACGGACTTGTTCTGACCAAGGAGCTTATAAGTGAACCTGGGATCGCTGTTCAGTTTGTGTGAAACGAAATCATCAGCAACAAAGGTTCCGACACCATGCTGGACGCGCAAGGTGCCTTCGGATTCCAAAGCCTTGATGGCATTGCGCACGGTATGCCGATTGACGCCAAATCGGTCTGCCAAGACAAAATCGCCAGGCAGGCGGCCATCCTGGAAGACGCCCGCATCGATATCATTAAGTAGAGCGGAGCGAACCAGTTCCCAACGCTTCATTGATCACCATTTTCTTTGTCGATTCGAATCAATATCGTCTCCTGGAGCGATATAGCTGCTCATTGTGTATTATCGGAAAAGCGGGCAATCGGAAAATGTATCGCTGGGCAGTCCAAGGACACATGAAAGCGTCGGAGTTAAGCGCGTCGCTTCAGCCCCTTCCGCAACCACATTTGGAACAGCCGGTCCGGAAATAATGCAGATACGATCATCCGCAGTAGAGCCAGGTCGAAAACCGTGGGTAGATTTGTATTTCGGGCAGCCGACCGGTTGGTCTGCCGGATGGTTTGCCGGGGTCTCTTCGAAATCACATTCTGGCGGCGCCGTGAAAGTGGCAATTCTGTTGCGGAGTTCAATTGGCAGATGATCGCCATTCCAGACCTCTGCGCCATACTGGACCAATTTCTTGGTTACCTCTTGGCGGTCCATATCGCTTTCAACCAATACGTGCAGCGTCGCACCTTCGGACTGCCACACCTTTCCAGGAATGATCAGGTCGGGCAAGATTGATGTTTTGATGTTACGGTGGCCATGATCGCTGACGATCGCAATCGTGTAATCATCACGCCGACCTGCCCGCCGCAGACTATCCAAACAACGACCAACGAGAGAATCCGCGAAAGCGATCGCGAAATGAGCTTCGTCGCTCCCATAGCCGAAGTCATGCTGGAAGGCGTCCGTGGCATTGATCTCCGTAATGAGAAGATCAGGTGCCTCTTCTGACTCGAGCAGGCTGGCGGCCGCGGCGATCGTAAGCTGGTCACCGATGAGCGTCCTCGTAATGCTGGATAGGCCGTCCGGCCCGCTGAATTCAGGTACATAAGAGGGCAGCGGGATGGTCTCCAGTCGGCCGCGTGGATCCTTTATCTTGAGCAGTGACGGCATACTCCCATCGCTGGGGATCTTGATGAAGCCCGGGCCACGCAGCCAGTAAGGTGGAATATAGATGGACGTATCTTCCGGCTTGATGAGGGCGTGCCCGATGCAAGCCACGTCGAGGCCGGCACGCGAGGCAAGAGTCGCAATCGTCGGAACGAGGAGGTGTTCAGCTTCAGCTGCAACAAATGCGCCGTCACTCAGGATGCGATTGCCAAAGATACCATGAATCTCGGCTCCGACACCTGTGAGTATGGAAGCCCGACCCGGCATGGAGGTCCCTGGTACCGCAGAGCGCATGCGGCGGACGAGATATCCATCGGTTGCCAGTGAGGATAAATTTGGCAGACGGTTGGCGTGTTCTTGGAAATAGTCGGCGCTCACGCCATCGACCATTATGAGAAGAAGTTTTCGATGCGTCATTGCATTCTCGCCCACTCAAAGAGAGATTAACGTTTTATACATGCTGCCCAATGGCCTGCGCTGACTTCCCGAAGATCTGGCGTGACCTTAGCACATTCTGCGCTGGCAATTGAGCATCTTGTTCTAAAGACGCAGCCTGATGGAGGTGTAACAGCGTTCGGAACTTCGCCTTGCAGAACTACCAGCGCTCGGCGAAGACTTGGATGGGGAACGGGAAGCGCTGAAACTAGGGCTTCGGTATAAGGATGAGCGGGCGCATCTCGAAATATTTTGGCCGGTGCGATTTCAACGACCTTTCCGAGATACATTACGATTACCCTGTCTGCTATATGGCTAACCACTCGCAGGTCATGCGAGATGAACAGGATCGTAAGAGCATGCCTTTCCTTCAGATCGAGAAGTAGATTGACGATCTGAGCCTGGACTGAAACATCAAGCGCCGATACGGGCTCATCGGCGACGACGAAATCCGGCTCGGTGGCCAGGGCCCTGGCGATGGCAATCCTTTGGCGTTGGCCCCCACTAAAAGCGTGAGGGTGACGCGAGCCGTGTGCCGGGGATATTCCGACTTGAGATAAGAGTTCGGCGATCCGACTGAGCCGCGCCTGCGTTGTCAGATGAGCATTGTGGATTGACAGCGGGTCACCAACAATTTCCGCCACAGTCATGCGCGGGTTGAGGCTGCTATACGGGTCCTGAAACACCATCTGCATTTGCCGCCGAAAAGAATACATCTCTTTGGACGACAGATCTGTCAGATCGGTCCCTTTAAATCGGATCCGACCGGAACTCGGCGTGACAAGACGCAGCAAGCTCCGACCCAATGTCGTCTTGCCTGAGCCGGATTCGCCGACCACGCCCACGATTTCGCCACGAGCAATGGAAAACGATATTCCGTCGACGGCTTTTATGGATTGTTTCAGCCTGAACGGTGAGATGTTGCGGAGTGGCAGATGGACGCGAAGGCTGTCAACTTCAAGCAAAGGCTTGCCACCATAGGTGATCGGGACTGCACCGGTTTCGGGCGTTTCAATCTCGCTAATATGAGCATTCATAGGACAGCCTCCGGCTCCCCAGCGGCCTCCACGATTTGACGCCAATGCATGCAACGCACGCTGTGCCCGCGGACTGTTTCGAGGTCCGGTGGGCGGTAGGCGCAATCAGCGGCTGCATGGCAGCATCGGGGGCGAAAGGAGCAGCCACTTGACAGGTTTGCGAGGTCCGGAGGATCGCCGGGCACGGCAGAAAGCCGCCGGGAAGATCCGTCTCCGGAGTGGAGGCCCGGCCGCGCTTTTAGTAGACCGCGAGTGTAGGGCATCCACGGATCGTCGAATATCTGCATGACATCGCCTTCTTCGACAATTCGGCCGGCGTACATCACCAGAACCCGGTCAGCGATCTCGGCGACGACGCTGAGGTCATGCGTGATGAACAGCAGTGCCATGCCGGTGTCCGCCTGCAACTCGTGAAGGAGGCCGAGAATTTGCGATTGAACTGTCGCGTCGAGCGCTGTGGTCGGTTCATCGGCGATGAGTAACTTAGGGCGACACGAGAGTGCGATCGCGATCATCGCTCTTTGTCGCATGCCACCGGACAGCTGGTGCGGGTAATCGTCCAGGCGGCGTTGAGCGTCGGGAATACCGACGCGATCAAGCATTGCCTTTGCTTGCCGGCGCGCCTCACGAGCACTGCACTGTTTGTGGGTTCGAAGAACCTCCGCGATCTGCTCGCCTATGGTGTAGACGGGATTAAGCGCCGCCGCGGGTTCTTGAAATATCATGGCGATTTCGTTGCCCAAGATCGTGCGTTGACGTCGTTGAGAAACCCGGAGAAGGTCCTCCCCTCGATAGAGGACCTTCCCCGCAACTACGCGCCCCATCGACTTTGGGACAAGGTTCAGGATAGAAAAGGCAGTTGCCGATTTGCCCGATCCGGATTCTCCGACAAGGCACACAGTACTCCCTTGCTGAACCGAGAACGACACATCTTCGACTGCTCTGACAGTGCGACCTTGGGAGTAAAAATAGGTGCGTAGTTTTTCGACGCGGAGAAGCTCACTCTGTTTCATCCAAGACTTACCTGGTTGCTGGGATGTCTAGCTTTTCACTTCGTGAAGTGAATGCTGTCGGGGCGAAAATCCAATGTGTATTCAGTGTTAGGGAGCCACTGAATACCTGATCGGACCCCGTAGAATTCCGGTGCGCGGTACAAATACGTGCCCGGAGCTTCCTCCTCAAAGAGGTCGATCATCTTCTGGTAGATGTCGTGACGACGTCCCCTGTCGAGTGTCGTCTCGCCCTCTTCGGCCAGTTCGTCGAAGCGCGTCTCGTCTTTCCAAAGATCCTTCGACCAAGTCATGTAGAGGGTGACTGCAGGATCCGTTGGCACGACCCAGTCAGAGCTGTTTCGTGCGGTAAGTACCGGATTGTCCTTGGCGAGTTGGGTCCATCCTTCATCGACGCGGACACTGGCATTTACGCCAATCGCCTTCCACATCTGCACGACGGCTTCCGCAACAGCAACGCCATTGGTGTAGTACACTGGGTGCGTCACGTAAAAGATCGGCTGCCCTTTGTACGATGATTCCTTAAGCAGCTGACGAGCTCGATCCGGGTCGAACGGCGGAGTCGGGCGATTGGGGTCATAAAGCTCGGGTCCCCATGCCTCGTATTGCGCCGAATGCGGAAGGGTGGCCTTGCCATCCCATAGGGCATCGACGAGCAACTGGCGATCGATCGCCAGATTGAGGGCCTGTCGGAGCTTCATATCGGCCATCACCGGATTATAGGTGTTGTATTGAATGAAGTGGTGGTTCATCAAGACACTGCGAACCTCGCAGCAGCCAAGACTTTCCACGGCTTTTAATTGATCCGGGGGAATGCTGTTGATAATGTCGACTTCACCATTTGCAAGTGCAGTTATTCTTGCCGACACCTCTGGTATGGACCTGAACGTCAATCTGGAGATCGTGGGGCGTCCACGGAAGTAGGAGTCATTTGCTTTGAGCTCCATGCTTTCATCAGGCTGGAGCTTGACGAAATCGAATGGACCTGTGCCCACTGGCTTTTGCCCAAAACCGCTTTCTCCGACCGACTCGAAATATGCCTTCGGCACGATTTCGCTGGTGTGATAGGCCAACAGCTGAAGCAGGATCGGGCTCGGTGCCTTCGTCGTGATCCTCACAGTTAGGTCATCAACGGCGTCGATTCGCTCGATAATCTTGAGAAGATTCCTTGCTTCGACATAATCGGAAGCCGGATCCAGGATGCGGTCGAACGTGAATTTGACATCAGCACTGGTGAGAGGCTGACCGTTGTGGAAATGAACATCGGGCCGGAGTGAAAACTCCATGGTGCGGTCATCGATCTGTTTCCAGCTCTCTGCCAAGCCGGGCACGAGTTCATAGGATGTCCGGTCCTTGCTTTTGGAAAAGTCCCTCGCGACCAGCGTATCAAACATGTTGTAGGTGATGGGTATGTCCACGTTCCCGAGAGCTAGCCCAGGATCGAAGTTGGCGCGAACCGTGTTGACGCCAACGGTGAGTGGCGGCCTGGTATCCTCCTGCGCGACAGCGAAGGTCGGCAGCAGCATGGCGACGGCCAAGAGTAGTTTTCGCATATGGGGTCTCCAAGATTAAGGTGATGGTGGCTAGTCTTTCCTGCAGGAAATGGGATTGGAGCTGCGGCTCTTACGTGCGGCTCCGGGGATCGAGGGAGGCACGCAGCCAATCACCGATCATGGCTGCCGCGACGGTGATCACAACGATCACGACACACGGACATATCGCGAGCCAAGGTGTGGATATCAGGTAGTTTCTGGCCTCGCCGAGTAGCGATCCGAGGGAAACATTTGGCGGCTGAACACCGACGCCGAGGAAAGAAAGTGAAGACTCCAGTACGACGATCTCGGCAAAGCTCAAGCTGGCCAGAACGACAACGGGCGAGAACGTGTTGGGAAGAACGTGACGCATCGCGATACGCCAAGGCGACGCACCTGAACATCGAGCCGCTTCGATGAAACTGCGTCCTTGAAGGGCCACGACCTGCCCGCGGACGATGCGGGCATACTTATAGTAGTCCGAAAAGCCGATGATCAGCACCAAAACGAGTGGATGCGTACCGGCTAATGCGACTGCTGTCAGAGCCACCAAGGTGGTTGGCACAGCGGCCTGCGCGTCAACCACAGCCGACAGGCATTGGTCGGCCCATCCTCCTAACGTTCCGGAAATCAATCCGCCCAGCGTGCCCGCGACGACGCCGACAAAGACACCGGCAAAAGCGATGAATAGCGTGGTGCGCGTTGCGAACAGGAGGCGAGAAAAAACATCGCGCCCCAGATGATCAGTTCCTAACGGATAGTCGTCTGTGCCGCCTGCGAAAACAGGCGGCTGGAGCCGATTCAATAGGCTTTGCTCGGAGATGTCGTGTGGAGTGATTGCGGGAGCAGCTAAAGCCAACAAGATCATGAGAAATAGAATGGAGAGCGAAATGATCGTCGCTGCCGGCGGGCGGCCACGCCGGGGTGGAGCCGGAACAAGCTTGTCTTCGGCTTCGCCAACGATTGGTCCCGGCGCGCGGATATCAATGCTCATGATCACCTCTCACGTATCCTGGGATCCAGCAGGCCATAGGCAACATCGACAAGAAGATTGGCGAAGATGATCGCTGCCGAGAAAACCAGGACTCCGAATTGAAGCAGGGCGAAGTCGCGTTTCATGACAGCATCGATCACGAGACGCCCTGCGCCAGGCCAGGCAAAGACCGACTCCGTCACGACCGCGCCCGCAACTAGGCCGCCGAATTGCAAACCCAGAATAGTCAGGACGGGGAGTATTGCGTTCCTTAGCCCGTGCTTCAGCACGACGACAGCTGGGCTCAATCCTTTGCTGCGGGCATAGCGCATGTAATCCTGCGCTAAGACCTCAAGCATGCAGGTTCGGACGAGGTGTGCTATGTTCGCGCACGTCGCAAGAGCGAGCGTGATCACGGGCAGGATAAAATGTTTCCACGTGCCCATGCCGCCACTCGGCAGAAGCCTGAGGGAAAGGCTGAAGATTAAGATGGTGGCGATGCCGACCACGAAATTTGGGATAGCCTGCATCACAACTGTTGCAGTCGTGAGCGAACGATCGAAGAGACCATTGTGACGGAGCGCAGCCCATAGGCCGCCGCACAAACCGATGGCGACAGACAACACAAACGCTGGAACGGTTAAAAGAAGAGTGTTCGGGACCCGCTCCATAAAAAGTTCGACAACTGGTCTTTTGGAGAAGAAACTTTGCCCAAAATCTCCCTGAAGGAGCGCTTCGCCATACCTTACATATTGTGTTGCGATGTCATCATTCAGTCCGAGCTTTGCCCTAAGCTCAATTCTTTGTGCTTCGGGCATCTCTGGCGGCATAAGGAAGCCTGTTGGATCTCCCGTCATCCGTGTCGCAAAAAACACGATGGTGAGAATTGCCCATAAGGTAAGTGCGCTGCGCAAAGCTCTAGAGATGAAGAACACAGGTCTTGCTCCACGCAACAGCCTGAGAGGCCATGGGTGATGTACAGATGTCTAGGTATCTTAGGAATCTTCGTGTAACGCTTTGATGACAATGGGACCAAGGAATTTGGTTTTCCTGCAAACGCGGATAGCTTTGGTCGATGTAGCGCCTCAGCCAGAGCCGGTTACGCAGCCAGCGTTGTTTGCGTACCCCCCGGCTTCAGCTAGCCCGTCGCTAGCGTCATGAGACCGAACCCTCAGAATTTGGTCAGCTGGCGGGTCGTTTACGGAGTGATCGAACGTTGACTCCATCGGGTCGGCCACAAAAATGCCGACGGCCAGCCACCCGGCTGCCGGGTCTTCGAATTCGCGCACCTTAACGAAAGTCCGGCAGCTCGGTGCGAGTGGAGGCAGGCAATGGGTAAGCGCGATGGCACGACGCTGCCGGCTGCATCCGAGCCAGCTTTCACTTGGCAGCGCGTGGCGGGAGCGGCGTGAGCCCGGGCCGCATGGAGCACATCGAAACGATGGAGCACCGCTCGTCACGACCAAACCTGGTGAGCCACTTCTGAGCTTCTTCTCGTATGCGGCCATAAAGCGGCGCGCCGATCGCCATTGGCTCTGTCGTAATTGCCGCTGGCGCTAACTTCACCGTGAGACCATCCCCTGTGGAGCGGGCCGGCTAATCCGCAGGGGCATCGCCGAATTAGCCACGGTTTCGCGCCGAATTTTCCGTGCTAATCATTGGTTTCGATAAGATATTCATATCTGTCGCTTCGTATGACGCTGAATTCATATTTGATCGGCAACCCATCGAGGGTTACATCAACATTGGTCTCAAACAGTACCGGGCTGGACGACGATATCCGTAAGCGTTGTGCCTCCTGCTGAGTGGGTCTTCGTGCCGTTATCCGTGTCCATTTCCGCTTGTATTCCAGGATACCGCAGCGCCTCAAGGCGACAGTGAAGGAGCTTACTCCTTCGAACGCAGCTGCAAGACCCGGAACCCGGTTGATTGCAACGTGGCTCGATCCGGTGGCCAAAGGCCAGTCATTGATGAACGAAACCCACCTGACCTCAGTAACCAACGCTAACGGAGCGATCCCCAAACGCTTTGCGATATCAGGTTCAACGGAAGTCTCGTTGACCGACAGTATCTCTCGCTTCACCGATTTGTTCTGACCGAGGACTTTGTAAGTGAACCTGCGATCGCTGTTCAGCCTAGGTGGAACGAAATCATCCGCAACAAAAGTCCCGACACCGTGCTGAACCCGCAAAGCGCCTTCAGATTCCAGGGCCTTGATCGCATTGCGCACCGTGTGGCGATTTACTCCAAATCGTTCTGCCAAAGCGAGGTCGCCAGGCAAGCGCCCATCCTCGAACGCACCAGCATCGATGTCACTGAGGATAGCAGATCGAACCACTTCCCATCGCTTCATACCTCACGACCTTCTTTTCCGACTTGCGTCAACAACCTTCTCCGAAGGAAAAATGGACAGGGGAAGACCCGACGACCGGACCACCCGCATCCAGCGGTTGACGTCTACTGATTTGCGCGAACAGCCCTGGTCATGCGTAAGGCTGGAGGAAGGCTGGAGCGAAGTGCAGGCGGGCCGTTAGGCACATGTTTCGTCATGCGCTCGGCGGATTTCGTCGTGATGATTTTGTTTTGGGGCATCGTCTCGCCAGACATCGCAAGCAACCATATGGTCGATGGAATAATAGCCGACCGGGCGATGCCAGCGGCAAGCAACCCGTAGATCGGATTCAGCCCAAAACACCAGCCGCGACCGACGCTGCGCGGCCCAGCGCACGGCGTTTTCGATGGCGACACACATTCTCATGGTGTTTTGCGGAATACCGACATGTACTGCCAAGATGCATTGTCAAACGGGCGCCCATGCCAGTCTCCGTGGCGCTCGAGAAGCTCAAGTCCGCTGATCTTTGCGAGTAAGTCGAGCTCCGTTGGATAAACATATCGCATTTTAGTGGGCATCGTCCGGTTTCCGGCCGGTGTGATCCAGAGGTCTTGAGAAACAAAAAGTTGTCTAGGTCGGTCATGCCTGGTAAATCGCACCATCGCGCGCCGTTCATCGATATGAATAACCGTCGTTCGTTGGTCACCATAGAAGCCTGCGCCCGAAAAATTCTCAGTATCTGGATAGTACAAGTGCACCACAAAGCGACCGTTGGGCTTTAACGCCTTCGCGACCGATTCAAAGCAGCCAATTTGTTGACCGACGGTCACCATAAGTGAAAAAGTGCTATTAACGCAGTACACGAGATCATATTGAGTGCCCAGGTCAAACTCTGCCATGTCGCCAAGGTGCGTTGTGACCGAATCGCCACCGGCTTTTGCACGAAGCGATGCAAGCATCCTTTGCGAGTTATCGAGACCGTGAACCGAAGCTCCTGTCGCCGAAAGGGGCAAGGCGATGTGGCCGTTTCCGACGCCCAATTCGAGCGTGGTTCCGTTCCTTGCGAAGGGCGTGAGAAAATTGACTGCCCGCGCATTCTCGACGGACTCATTGAGCGCTTCCACATATTCATCGTAGACATCGCCCCATATTTCACCATAGGCGGTGTAAGCGTCCTTCACTTGCGCATGATCTTTCATGAAGTCTTCCTCGATTACTTGTCCAGCCAGTATGTTGATACAGGCCCTTCGGAAATGGCCCGCCAGAGTTGCGCATACTGGTTTCGTGTTGCCACAGGTCACACTACCTCGCGCTCGCGAGTACGGGCCTTATCGCGGAAAGTCCGTTTTGTAGAATTTCGCTTGATGTTTCGGCGGAAAATTTTGATGCATGTCATTTCGACAGCTCTCTTGCCAGCAACAGCTTGACTGGAAGAGGGTGCGCTCGGCAGCGAGAGGACAGACCTTGAGCATGACTTTGCAGCGAGATGCAGGGCCGTATCCTGCGTGCTTTCGAGTTCATTATCAGACGGCTGTCGGCTTCGGGTCACGGCCGACGATGCGGAACTTCTGCCCGAGGTCGACAAAAGCGGCGAGCTTTTTTGGGAGGCGGTGGACTGTCGATGCCCCTGCCGTAGAATGCGATCTGACGCAGACCTAACATGTTTGCTTTACTTCCTCGGTTCCATCCATCACGACTACCCGCGACATGAACGCTAGTCGACAGTCCTCGCTGCCTCGTACCGAAGCGCTTCAAAACTCGTGCCAACTTTGGCCGATCGAGCCGAACGAAACTTTGTGGCTGCTTTTCATCGATTTAGCCTGAGCAAAACAAGAGATCGGGTAAGGCTGTGTTGCGAATCCGACAAAGGCGACAAGAGATGTCGGATGGCGTGTTTGAGACGACGGCCTCGGAGGCTGGAAAGTAGTCAGTGGGCCTCGGCCGGCGACACTAGGCGATTTTGATCGAAAGAAGGCGGTTTACGCAAACTTGCATATCGCTCCAGCCGGCGGTTGATCCGAGAGGTCGCACGTCGAGCATGCGTTCGGCGCTAACCACGACCACGTATCTGCCAGTCTTTGCAGATGCGTTTTGCCTCAGATCGACCCTACTTGTGCGGCCGCCATCTGCACGCTTTGCCGCCAAAGGGCCATGGTCTACCAAGTCTCCAATGTTGCGGATGACATATCTTCGGAAATATTGAATTGCACTATCAAGTCTCGGACGCACACTTCGCCATTGGCCAAAGATTTTCAATGAGCCTTTATGACAATTATAACCATGACAACGTGGTTTCCTCTCGCGGAATTTGGAAAGGACTGGTCAATTCGAAGCGTACATGTCACGTTCGACAGAGGCGGTAGTTGAGTGGCTCAATGTGCGCCGCAGGGTTTTTGCCAGCCTTTCGTTCTCCGCCCGACTTCGAACCGTCAGGCGAAGATATCGATCTGCGTCGTCCATCGCTTGGTAGCCGCATTCTCTTACAAGGACGGATTCAAAGAGAACGAGGCGGTGCTTGAGCTCAGCAGCGGATACCGAATTTTCAGGCAGCCGGCATAGGATGAAATTCGTTTGCGAAGGCACGACGTCGAGGCCCGGTACCGTCTGCAGCTCCTGGATGAACAGCTCTCTATCCTTTCTCAACAGTCTTAGACTGTCTTCCAGTTCCTCTGCGAATTCGGGCAGCAGGAACAGTGTGTATTCCGCAATGCCGTTGATGTTCCACAACGGCAGTTTCCGGCGCACGGCCGCAACCAGGGCGGGATCGCCAGCCATGAGGTAGCCGAGCCGGATTCCGCCGAGTCCGAAGACCTTTCCAAGGCTCTTCACCACGATCAGATTGTCACAGGACAGCACTAGATGCTGAACGCTGTTTGATCGGCCGTTGGCGGGAAAATCAATAAACGATTCGTCCACGATCAGCCGCCGCCCACGAGACCCTAGAGCCTCGGCCAGCCATGCCACGTCAGCATAATCAACAAGTCGACCGGTCGGATTGTTTGGATTTACAACGATTGCCGTATCTGCGCCTGTCGCCATTACGAATTCCAGGAAAGCTCGAACGTCGAGATCGAAATAGGGCGGAGCGAGGACGAAGTTGTTCTTCCGTTCGTCATCGAGTGGCGTTTGAAAGCCGGCGAACGTTGGCGTGGGAATCGCGATTGTGGGGTTCAGCACTGAATAGAGCGCCTGGATGAGATCGGTCACCCCGTTTCCGACTGCAATAAAGTCCGGCGGCTGCGAGGTCATCGCGCCAACAACTGAAACGATATCGATCTGCTGAGAAGGATAACATGTTAACACGCCTTCAAGCCTCGTCGCCAGCCGGTCGTAAAAAGCCGTCGGAGGGAAACGGGTATTACAAAGAAGCATGTGCTCCGCGATTGGCTTACGCCAATAACCTCCGACGCTCGTTTCCAGACGCCGCAGCAAGTTCTCCTTGTCACACCGAAATTCCGCTATGGATGCGTCGACACCGTCGCGGATATCGAGCAGTTCGGAGCCAGAATTCAGCTCATCTGCAAGGAGCGCCATCTCCAGCCCGGACAGACCCACGGCTAACGTGCTCAAGGTCTGACGTGGAACGTCAGATGCCGCGCCGTGGCTTTCAGGTAAAAGATTGCGTAGAACATCCACACTCAATCGATAAATCCCAGTCGGTGCGTCGGGCCGCCAGGCAGAGCCGCGCAATCCGCTGTCGGTATCGATTCCGTCAAGGACGTCACTGTCGAAAAGCGGCGTTCCCCATATTAGGAGAGTGTCACCCTCATGATCCCGTAGCCTCTCAATGAGGTCGCTGTGATGCCCATCGTGCCACGAAATGGTATTTGTGCTGTCCTGTAGGCAGAACCTATCGGATATGCCGCTGCTTAAGTTTTCAAGGAGAGCGACATCTTCAATGCCGTTTTCGAAACAGGCGTTGACGAGACGGTCCAAGAGCGGCTGACCGCTGATCGGGACCAATGGTGCATCGTAACTACCGCTCCACAGATGTATCTTTGGCGTTCTGAAATCGAGGATAAAAACGGCACGAGTTGCACCTACCATTTCGGGACTCCTTTCTTACAAGAAGCAAAAAGCGCGAATGCAAGCCCCTCCATCCCCAAATGAAAACGAAAACAGGCGATCGAAATATCCGTAATGCGTTCATATCGGTGTCATCCGGAGCCTATACGGGGCTCGGATATTCGTCATGAGAATACCTCTTTGAAGAATATCCCAAGGTTGGCCAGCAGCCAGAACTTCCGGCCAAATGAATCTGAAGGATTTCGTTGTCCGGCCTCGAACCAACGCCGCAAAGCAGCAGGGTCGAACAAATCTCCCAGCGGAGAGTCCTTGTCAAACAACAGCCTGCGGTATGCTGTTGCTCCCTCGCCAACGGCCCACTGTCCCAGTGGCAGCGGAAACCCCATCTTTTTGCGAGATAGAACAGATTTGGGCAAGACGCTCCGGTATTCCCTTCGCAAGGGGTATTTTGAGACGTCGAGACGTTCGCTGAAAGAAGCAATCGGACGCCAAAAAGCCTGGGCCGAAGCGATTGGAGACCTCCACCTCAACCGCTGAGAGCCGGGCATTGCCATTGCGGCGGTGACGAGCTGATGATCGGCATAAGGGACGCGAGCTTCAAGCCCAGCTGCCATTGTGGTGTTGTCAACCATTTCCAGCAACGCGGGCAAATGTGTAGAGACGAGAACATATGAGATCTTGCTAAAGAAATCTCCGCCCGCCTCCGCAAATTGAGTCGAGAAATGATCGAAAAGCTCCATCTCGTGCTCTGTTCGCATCTGTCCATCGATAGCAAGCGAACGGATCTCATCAGCCGGGAAGTAGCTGTAGCGCTCCAGGAAGAACTGCAGCTGACTGCAATGGACGCCGAGTCCAAGGCGTCGGCGTGCGATCCGAGCAAGGGCAGGTGGCAATGCGGTGATGATCTTGCTTCGATTGTAATCATACGGCGTACGGAACAATCGGCTGTAGCCAGCAAAAATCTCATCGGCACCCTCGCCGGTGAGGACGACCTTATGCTCCTTTGAAATCGCCTTTGCGAGCGTAAACATTGCGGTTTCGTTATGCATACCAAGCGGATGTCCGCGCAGGCGCACCAGCTCCGCTACGGCGTTGACATCGGAAGGTTCTCCAATTGGGACGACCCGGTGAGTGAGCCCCAATTCTGCTGCGACCTCGATGGCATAGGCCGTCTCGTCATAATCGGGGGGCTCGACCTTGCCGGTATAGCAGATCGGACGGATTTGTGAGCGAGCGGATGCCTCATAGGCCAGGATGCTCGAGTCAAGTCCACCGGACAACAATGCTGCGACCGGTGCATCAGGCACCAGCTGACGCTGGACGGCGCTTCCAAATAGTCTCCTTATGTCGGAATAGTTCGGCTTCGATCGCGAAATGCGCTCGGACAGATTCCACCAACGTTCGGACGTGTGTCGCCCGTTTGTTATGTCGAGGAGATGGCCGGGCTCTAACTTGGAAATCCCGGCAAACAGCGTCCTGGCGCCGACAACCGCGCGATAAGAAAGAAAACTGAGCGCGCCGATCATGTCGGGTCCGCGCATGACGCCCGGCCAGCGAATGAGAGCGTTCGGCTGCGATGCAAAGAGAAGGCCAACATCGCACATCGTGTAGTAAAGGGGTTTTACCCCCAAACGATCTCGGGCGATGAGAACAAGCGATTTCCGTGGATCGAAAAGCGCAAAGGCAAATATCCCGTCAAGGCGGTTTAAGAATGACTTTCCCCAAGCAATATAGCTAAGAACGAGAACCTCTGTGTCGGACATTGTCGAAAATGAAAAACCCATGCCCCTCAATTCAGCTTTAAGTTCCCGATAGTTGAATACCTCGCCGTTGTACGTTACCACCACCCCGGTATTGTCATCGCGATAGGGCTGATTGGCTCGAGCATGAGCGTCGACAATCGATAGCCGTCGATGCGCGAATGCTACCGATTGATCAACGTATAGGCCGCTGGCATCAGGTCCGCGATGAGCGAGAGCGTCAGCGCAACGCTCAACGGCCTCAGCACAAACGGGTGTTCCCTCGTTTTTGAGGACTATCCCAAAGATTCCGCACATTGGGGTCGCTCTCTTGGTACGAATAACGCCGATTACGTCCTCGGCTTTTTGCCGATCATCTGGATGCAGCCATCGCCGAACCAGAAGCGGGCCAGCGGGTGGTCGTAATGACGGTACATCGGAGCGAGGAAGCGCCGGAGATTATGGAAATTTCTCGTATATCTTGAGATCCTGCGGACCTTGTCGAAGCCGCACTCGCCATACCAGCCTCGGATTTGCACCTCTGTGAATGCGAACTGGTGATAGGTCGGCGCCTGGAAACGATCCCGGATCGTCACGAACAAATCATCATCGAAAAGACTCCGAAAGAATTCGCTTTCGCCAGGTATATATTCTTCCTCTTCGCCGTCCTTTATTCTCAACAGCCAGTCGATGGCTTCGCGTGCGGTGGATGCATCTAGGCTGTCAATGGAACTGCGGAATTGGTCGTCGCTTTGGTAGAGTTCTCGCAAGTGATTGATGCATCGGTAAATGACGCCATTGGCGGTACCCATAATCGTCAAAAAGAAGCTGCCGCCGGGACGAGTTACACGGGCAAGCTCTTCGAAGCCTCTTTTCGGATTGCTGGTGTGCGGCAAAACCCCTGCGCAATGGACAAAATCAAAACTGAAGTCGTCAAACGGTAGGTCGAGCACGCTGCCAGCGACGAGTGCCGAGCGCGGCCCGAAACGGCTGAGCCGCTTGCGCGCGCAATCCATCCAATCATTGCTCAATTCAAGCGAAACAACGTTTCGTGCCCCCTTGTCGAGAAACGCATAGGACGCATTCGCGTTGGAGCCGCAGCCCGCATCCAGAACATCAAGGCCGCGGAAGCTACCGGTTGGCAGGCCGAAATATTCCTCCTCGATTAGAGAGACCAGCCTGTCGAATATGTGGTCGTCATTCTCCTGCTGGCGCTGATAGCGATCAAACACGGTGCGAGTTTCGATCTCGAAAGAGTTTTCCATGTATTCTCTTCCCTTGGGTCAAACCGATTCACTTTGCGAGCAAGGCGACAGATCCGGCTGCGGCGAGCGTAAGGTTGCCCAAGCGCAACGCACTGCCGGTACCCGGAAATCTGAAGTTTGAAAGATGCAGGACCGACAGCACAAACCCTGCTCCGATCAATAGGTCGCCAAGGCCTTGCACCGGCAAGTAATGGTCGACGACGAAGAGCAACGCCAACACGAAGACGTTGTTATTCAGCGGCAATCCTCTGCCGAATCCGTCAGCGTCCAGTCCGAAAGTCGAAAAATAGCTGAGGCGCAGAGCCCCTGATAGGATGAGGCAGTTGGCAGCCAACAATGCGGGAACGGAGAACGCGTTGAAGGACAAAATCAGAACCGCTGGAAAGACGGCTGCGTAGACCAAATCAAGCAGCCCATCCAACGCGCCACCCAGCTGTGCCATCAAAGCGGACCGGTTCAAGGAACGCTTCGCGACCATGCCGTCGGCATCATCCGCCAAAAGAGCCCACAAGCCGAAACAGATGCCAATCTCGAAGCGCCCGATCAAAGCAAAGTAGATCGCCGTGGTGGCCAAGATCAGCCCAAGGGCCGTAATGGCATTTGCAGCGTCGAACAGATAGCGGATCATCCTTCTGCCTCCGCCATGGCGGCCGGAGCGCCGGCACTACGTCTGTGAGGCCGCTCGAAGGCGAAAATCCTTTCCGCCACCCGCAGGTCCTGTTCACTGTCGATCTCGTACCATCGCAAACCGTCGCATCGCACCGCGGCGAGTTGCAATCCGCGCTGCTCGACGAGATGCGCGAGCAACTCCTCGGTATAGGCTTTGATCGCGCCCGAGCCGATCAGGTGGTGGAGGGCCGGGACAATTACCGTTTGGAGTCCGGCGCCAGAGAACCGGATGAGGTTCATCATCTTGAACAGCGCCGGGCTGCCTGATACCAGATTTGCTGCCGTCTGCTTCAACCGGACTTCGGATATGAAGCCATCGCTGGAAAGCACGGCTGCCGACCCTTCCATGGATGGATCGAACGGCGCGACCGCGGCGGCATTTGCCGCCTCCCCCATGATCAGGTGGCGCAGTGCATCTTCTTCGAAAAAGACGTCTCCTTCGAGGAGATAACAGTCACCGGAAAGAAGCGTGTCGCGCGCCAGCCAGAGCGAGTATGCGCTCCCTGTCTTGTCGAAGACCGTTGACTCAATGTAATTGATCTCAAGCCGGCCGAAGCGGCTGCCGCATGCATATTGGATGGCATCCTTGCGATAGCCAACGACGATCGTGACCTTTTCGACGCCTACTGCTTCCAGGTTTCGCAGGGCGTTGTGAAGAATCGGCGTGCCGTTTACCTCGACCAGTGGCTTCGGCCGCAGATCCGTCAACGGACGTAGGCGAGACCCAAAACCAGCAGCGAGAATGACAGCTTTCCTGGGAGCAGCGGGAGGCATCTCATTCTCCTCTTTCCTTGTGTTGCGATGTTATTTCCAGGCGTTGAGAAATTCCACGAGCCGGGCCAGGCCGGTCGCGAGTTTTTCAGGTGGGATTCCATAGGATAGACGTAATCCGACGGGGTCGCCGAACGCGGTGCCCGACACAGCTGCGACGCCAGCTTCGGCAAGCAGACCCGTCACGATATCGTCGGCTGTCGTTGAGGCGCCGTCTTCCGATGCCGGTCGCAGCAGATGGGAAAGGTCGAGATAGAAATAAAAGCCCCCTTGCGCCTTGGCGACCGGTACACGCGTCAACGAAGAAAGCACGTCGAGACCGACCCGCCTGGCGCTTGTCAGGCGTGAACGCAGCTTGCTTTCATAGTCCGAGCCACCCCTTTGCAAATGGGCGAGCACCGCGTGCTGGGCAATTACGTTTGGATTCGAAGTGGTGTGCGATTGCAGGGCCTTGACGGCATTGATCACCTCTTTTGGACCCGCCAGATAGCCGATGCGCCAACCGGTCAATGCCAGCGATTTGCTGAAGGAGTTGACGATCAACGCGTGTGCTCGAATGTCGGGAGCGACCGAGACGATCGGATGGTGGGTATGATCCCCATGCACGAAGTCGCCATAGCACTCGTCGAAAATGATCCAGAGGTTGCGGTTGATCGCGATTTGAGCGATGGCCATCAGCGTCTGGAAATCGTAGACGGTGCCCGTTGGGTTGCTGGGCGTGTTGACGACGATCGCCCGCGTGCGTTCGGTGATCGCCCCCTTGATGTGCTCGATGCGCGGGACGTAAGCGTTAGAGCGAGAGTCGACGAAGATCGGCGTGCCGCCGGCGATTAGCACCTGGGCCGGAAACGTTGTCCAGTAAGGCGCCGGGATGATGACCTCGTCGCCGGGGTTTAGCAGCACCATTGCGGCATTGAACAAGGCCTGCTTCGCTCCGGACGTCACGGCAACTTCCTCGGCCTTCCATATCTGTCCGGTATCGCGGGAGATCTTCCGCGCCAGTGCCTCGCGCAGCTCCAGCATGCCAACGGTATCGGTATAGCGATTGACGCCGTTATTGATGGCGTCGATCGCGCCGTCGCGAATCGTGGGAGCAAGCTCGCTCCAGATCTCGCCGGCGGTCAGATCGATGATCTCCTTGCCAGCATCGGTCGCCGCTTTTGCGGCAGCGCGCGCCGCGGCGGTACCCGATGTACCGAACAGATTTGTCCGATGCGCAAGCATGTGCGCTCCCGTTTTCGTTTTGCTTCCAAAAAGACGGCTGGGCCTGCTACCGGACGCCGGTCGCCGTCCGCGGCAGATATTTCTCTTCCGCCGCTGAGAGTTCCTGGTAATTGAGCAGATCGAAGAGTTCGTCGAGCGTCGCCACCTCCTCCTCGATACCGGCGGTATTTTCTTCGCGGAGGATGCGGTCGCAGACCTGGCGCATGGCCGAGATCGCCGCGCGCATGTTATGGTTCGCCCATATGACCGTGGAGATTCCGGCCGCCCGATACGCGGAGACCGGCGTGCGATAATATTTCGTAGGCACGATCACGACCGGAAGGCGGTTCTGCCAGGCGCGCGTGAAGGCGAAAATCTGCTCAGCGTTGGACTTGCGGGAATGAATTAGAATGGCATCGGCGCCCGCCTCAGCGTATGCTTGTGCCCGCGCCAGCGCCTCATCCTCTCCATGGCCGGCGATGAGCGCCTCGATCCGGGCGACCAGAACGAATTCTGCATCCGGCACTTGGTCCTTCACTGCCTTAAGCCGGCCGCAGAACTCGGGAATATCGGCCAACGGGTGCCGATCACCGACGAACGAGTTCATTTTCGGGAACGCCGTGTCCTCAAGACATATGCCGCTCGCACCATGTTGGCGCAGCTTGCGGGCGACCAAACGGGCATTGTTGAAGTTCCCGAACCCGCTGTCCCCGTCGACGAGGACTGGAACGTCCACCGTGTCGGTGATTCGCTCAACGACATCGACGACTTGGGACCAGGAAGCTTCGTTAGCATCTCGATATCCGAGGCTGGATGAAATCGAGAGGCCGGACGCCCAGAGCGCCTTGAAGCCAGCGCGCTCGGCAATCGCCGCCGAAAGGCCGTCATGAGCCTCCATTGCGAAGGCGAGTTCACTGGACGCGATCATTCGGCGCAAGCTCTCGCGCGTCTGCTCACCAGACTGCCTCTCCACCATGCGGTCTCACCTCCACCGACGCTATCCAGCGGACAAGCCTGTCATCGCTGCCGCCCGAAGTACTTTCAGTGACAAACCGCTCTGCCCACTGATCGGCGATCCGGCACTGTCGTACACCCATACAGAATCAATGGAGCAAGGCGCGTGCCGAATTGGCGTACCACCTGCGCCGCACCAGTTCTGCATACCGGCGGGCCAGGCCCTCTCGACCCTTTGGTCGGGCTTTCGACATCCTCGTCCAACTTCGGACACAAGAAGGGTCGCGGGAGTGGCTATTCGTCTGCGCCGCCGCCGCCGTCCCGTCAGGCTGCCGATCAACGATCTCAAGCGAGATGACCAGGGAGCGGAAGACCGGCGGTCCGTGCAGGCAAGGTGACGGACGGCGTTGGTCTTCGTTCCCGTAATTGCCAGGCGGCTTGAATACATATCCATGCCGCATGGACGATTATCGAGCATCGGCACGCGAGATCTCAGCACCCCCCCGAATTTAAGCCTTGACCTAACCAAGCGATTTGTTGATCAATGGAATGATCTTGTCTCCCCAGAGCTCAATCTGGCGTAGCATCGTCTTTTGGTCGAAATCTCCCAATTGCGTCTGAATTGCGATCTGGTCCGGCTTCAGGATACTGATCTCTTCCAGCAGGCGATCGATGACGCGACTTACGCTGCCGATCGGCAGGTTCTGGCGCATGGTCTCGAACGACAGATCCTGCTGCGTCGGTGTTTCCTGCAGCAGATAGCCGTCCCGGCTCTGCTGGCGGCGCTGATGAAGTGCTTCAGATAGCCGGCGCTGGAAGCGGGCGTTGTCGAGATAGCTGTCGATCTCAGCCTGATCGTCGCTGGCATAACAGCAGCGCAGAAGCGCTATCTTGGCGGCCGTGACATCCTTGCCCCGCGAGGCCGCTGCCGCCTCGATCGTTTCACGCAACGTTCTTACGTTTTCCAAGCCGTTGTGGAACGCCGTCACGAAAAGATTGTGGCCCTCACGATAGGCCCGGCACATGCTTCGCGCGGACCCGCAGGCGATCCAGATCGGTGGGGCTGGCCTCTGGATGGTGCGCAGCGAAATCGCCGTTAAAGGTATCTTCTCGTACTGGCCATTGTGCTCGAAGACCTTCTGGTTGAGGCCCTTGAGAAGGATATCCAGGTATTCCGCAAACACGGCCGGCGCCTGATCGACATCGACGCCGAAGCGCTCGAACTCGAACTGCTGGTATCCCGAGCCGACGCCGAGTTCGAGGCGGCCGTTCGAAACGATATCGGCAAAGCCGATCTCGGAGAGCAGGCGCTGCGGTTGATATAGCGGTAGCACACAGACGCCGGTGCCAAGGCGAATGGTGCTCGTAAGGCCGGCACAGTGCGCCACCATCATCAAGGGCGAGGGAATCAGGCTGTAATTGTTGAAGTGGTGCTCGGCGAACCAAGCGGTGTTGAAGCCGGCCTGCTCCGAAGCGATTGCCTGTTCTATGGAGTTACCGATGACGCTGTCGCACGATTGATGATAGCCTCGCTGGGCCGCCAAGATGAATGTCGCGAATTCCATGGCGTGTCCTCGTTTACACAAAGTGGCCAATCAAGCCTTCGACTCGTGCCGATTGCGGGTGGGCCGCGGTATTGATCCAGTCTGGCGGCGACGTAGTGGACGATCTTGCGCAAAGCCGCTTATTGTCGGCGGCCGCAGGCAAGCGCCTTGGCTAGTGGTTCGACCCTGACGACGAGGTTTCCGTCACCGATGAAGACGATCACTTGGCAAGCCGCGCTTGGCACGTGCCATGCAGCCGCAGTCTCAATCCTCGAGCCTCGTCGGCTTCGACGAACCGCAGCCCGTCGCGGGCGAACATTCCGTTGGATCTTCCTGATCGGTTGGCTGGGCGTTTCGCGCGTCAGCCAATGAGGTCAAGCCGCCGTCCACGTAGAGGGTCGAGCCGTTTACGTATGAGGCGTCAGGCGAGGCCAGAAAGAACACTGCCTCGGCGACGTCTTCGGGCTCTCCCATCCGGCCCATCGGGATGCGCTGTGTGATCGCCACGGAATCGATGCAGCCGGACTCGACCAACTGAGCAATGTCAGGCGTACGGATATAGCCAAGAGCGACGGTGGCCGTTCGAATGCCGACCGACCCGAGCTCGGCCGCCATGCACCGGGTCAGAATGTTCATACCCGCCCTGGACGCCCCATAGGCATGGCGCGGCGCGAAGGGCAGGAAACTATTGATCGATTCAACATTGAGGATTACGCCGCCGGCGTCCATCGACTTGATCGCTTCGCGCGCGCAGGTGAAGGTGCCGGTGAGATTGACGTCCAGCACCCGCTCGATCTGTTCCGGGATTTCCATCCCTCGCACAAACGTATCGGCAACAGCAGCACAGTTGACGAGGACCTCGATGCGACCGAAGCGCGCCCGTACTTCCTCGAACAGCGCCACCACCTCGCTCTCGACCGCCACGTCAACGGATTTCGCCACGTGTCTGCCGCCCAGTAAACCAGCGAGTTCTGCCGCCCCAGCACCATCTTTATCGGCAATCACGACTGTGTCGGAGTTCGCGGCGAAGCGGCGAACGACGGCGGCGCCTATACCGTTCACGCCGCCCGTCACGACCACTGTGCGCGCATCGGTTCGTTCGGCCGGCCGGAAGAGTTCGGCTCGAGGCGTCTCGTCCACCGGCGGGTGCGCATCGCCCGGCTGGTTGAACGACATCCAACCGCCGTCGACCGTCAGCACCGATCCGGTGATATAGCCCGTCTGTGCGCTGGCCAAAAAACGCACGGCCCGAGCGATCTCGTCGGGGCGCGCCATTCGACCCATCGGCACGCGGCGGCGCACGGCCGCGAGGTCCATCTTGCCCGCGCGTTCCAGTTCCGCCACCATCGGCGTGCGCACGTATCCTGGCGCTACCGCCGTTACGCGGATGCCGCGCGAGGCCCACGCGCATGCAAGCGACCTCGTGAGAGCGATCAAGCCTGCTTTCGAGCTGGCATAGGCGTTGCGCTTGGGATTGCCGAGCACGCCCGCCAGCGAAGCGACGTTGACAATGGCAGCGTCGGGCCGCATGCGCCTGCCCGCTTCGCCGGCCATGATGAAAGGCCCGATCAGATTTGTTGCTAGCACGCGTCGGAAGGTCTCGAAACCGGTGTCGACAGTCGCAGCCATGGCCGGTCCTATCGCCGCGTTGTTGACGAGAACATCGATCTGCGCAAACTGCACTTCGACGCGGCCGTATAGCGCGATAATGTCCTCTTCTCGCGAGACGTCGCATTCGAGGCCCAGATGCGGATGGCCGAGACCGCCGGCCAGTTCAAGAACGCCGCTGCCAGGAAGGTCCACCGCTACGACGATGTCTCCCTCGGCGGCAACGATATCGACCAGCGCACGGCCGATCCCGCCTGCCGCTCCCGTAATGATGACGACGCGTCCTGCCTGCTTCATATGAACCTCTCCGCGGCCAGCGTCAGCGATCTCGATGCAAGCCAGCCGCAAGACCGGTCGCGGCATTGCAAGACGTCCTGGTGACCGCAAGTTTGCATACCGGGTAGACGTGTTGCGTTCCGGGACCGCTCCCGCGATGCGGCTCTCCAGGTGGGAGCCTTCGAAAGCATTATGGTGACATGCATTCCATTCTCATTTTGGTGACGAGCTGCGGCGCTTCCTGAGCGCGTAAACAGGGTCATTGGGATGCGCTGCTCCGATCGGTTGCCGTAAGCCAAACCGTTCTGCCTCGGGGATCGCTGGTGGGGTCTGCTCTTCGAACCAATCGTAAGCCACGGTCCGTTCGGCAATGCGCCACGCCCCCTCTCTCTTCTGAAACAGATCGCAGTAACGGCCGCAGAGGAGCATCTGGCGTGCTTCTCCGTCGTTGTCTGGTCCGCGTTGCAGCGCGGTGAAATAGCTTTCGACCACGGCCTCCGTTGGGTCGATGAATTCGATCAAGACGTTCGTGATCTGGTGGATTAATCGCGGTCCGGTCTTGAAGACACCAAGCGCAAACTCGATGAAGCCCTCGGCTGAGCCACAATAGGCGCCGTGATTGTCATGCGCATCGGGCCAATACACACTGCGCAGCGCAGCCTCATCTGCGCGATCTATGCCGCGGCAGTACCGATAAAGGCAGTCGCGGATAGCCTCGCGGTCGTGCAGTTCGGTGATTTTTGCCTGGTCCATCGCTCTATCGCAAATTCTGAGATTGGAAGAGGCGTTTCGTGCCTCTAATTGCGTGCAAGCACGAACCGGTCGGCAACTGAAGAAGCCAGAAACGAGACGAACTTCACATCTCGCGGGCGTGTCATGGAGGTCTCGACGCCGGAGAGAAGGTAGGCAGGAAACTCGTCGATTCCACCTAAGCGTCCCCAGCTTTCGGTTGAATGGCGGTTGGCTCGAACCGCGCGGCCGACGTCCGATCGACTTCCAGCGCACGTTCCGGGCAGGATCGCGCGCCTTGTAACGCAGGCAGTCGCTCCCCCTCCGCAACCTCAATGTCACCGGGCAAGATGTAGCCCTCATCATCAAGCTTGAAGATGTCGGGCGCTTGCGCCGAGCATCGCGCATGACCCTGGCATTTGGCATTGTGGACGATAATGCGCATAGCGCTGCCTCCATTGTCTGCGATGGCTCGGGGCGGCCACGGTCATGACCAGTCCAGGATCAGATTTTCGATGCCGAACACATGCCCGCCACAGGTGATGGGCGCTGTACCTTGCTTGATCCGGAAGGTCGGAACGCGCGCCAACCACTCCTCCAGGCCAATGACAATCTCGCGCCGGGCAAGGTGGGAGCCAAGGCAACGGTGGGGTCCATAGCCAAAGGCGGCGTGGCGGTTGTGCTCCCGCGCCAGATCGACCGTATTGGGGGATTGGAATTCCTCCGGGTCGCGATTTGCGATCATCGTGGCGCAGGAAACGTAGTCCCCCTTTCGGATCGGCGCACCTTCGAAGTCGATATCCTTCGTAGCCACCCGGATCAACTGAATGGGCGGATAGGCCCGCAGCAATTCTTCGGTTGCGAGCACGATGCGATCCGGTTCGCTGCGCAGCAGTTCCTGATCCTTGGGGTTGCGCGCTAGGTAAGCCAGGTCAAAACCGATAGCGGCTGCGACGGTGTCAAGTCCGGCGACGAAGACCAGCACGCCGACGCCACGAATTTCCTCGTCGGTGAGCCGGCGGCCCTCGACCTGCGCCTGCACGATAAAGGTCATGAGATCGTCGACGGGATCCTTGCGGCGATTGACTGCAAGTTCATCGATGAAAGCCACAATCTTGCGGGCAGCCACAGGTCGTTCCACATCGTCGCCATGGAGCAGATCTTTCGCCCAGTCGACAAATGTATCGAGTCCCTGATCCGGCAACCCCAGAAAGCGGAGGAAGATGCTGACAGTGAACGGAAAGGCAAAATCCTTCATGACGTCGCAGCTCGTGCCTGATGCGGTGATCCCGTCGATCAGGGCTATCGCGCGCTCACGGACAGCCGGCTCCATTGCCGTCGCCCGCTTGGGCGAAAGCAGCGGACTGAGCAGCGAGCGAAAGACGCCATGGGCCGGTGGATCGAGCTCAAGCGGGATCGTCGGCCAGGTTTCCCCCAGTATGGAGGAGAAGATGCTGCGATGGCTGGAAAAAGTTTCAGCGTTCTGCAGCACCTTACGCTGGTCTGCGGCGCGGGTGATGACCCAGGTGCCCCGGCCATCTTGCGTGTTGTAGGGGGAATAGAAGATCGGAGGCCCGTCATGGACGCAAGCGACAGCTGCGTGTGGGTCCCCGTTGGGCGTTGGTGGCATGCCTGGCGATGTGAAGAGGCTGAAGTCCCTCACCATTTCGGGCGGGACATGATCTGGAACCGGGTTGATCGCCATTGGATTTCTCCTGCCGTCTAACCACCAATTAGCGCATGCGGCATGGCATTTTCGCCATCCGGCAAGCTTGTAAGCCTCGTGGCCAGACCGGTGTCTGCCGTCAAAGAGCCGACGAGCGATACGTCGGAGACGCAGCGTTTTCCAGCTTCGAAGGCGAGGCGGAATGAAGCTCTTGCTCCGAGCGGTTCGGGGTCGATCATCGCTTCGAGAATATCCGCAGCGCGGCACGCGAAAGGCCGGTTGGCGGCCGACGCACTCACCGGTCTCCTCGAGCGCCGGCGAAAGGACTCGAGCAAGCATATTCTGGTCGAATCGTATCTCCAGGTCGATCCGTGGCCATTGGCTCGCCCCGGGCGCTTGTGATGGTGACGCCAACCACGCCGGTCCATATTGCATGCCACAGGCAATGCCCGCTTCGGATCGAATCTGAACTGACGCTGGCCTGACATGTTGTCTTCCCTCGTTGCATTGAGCGCGATATCACTCACGAATTGACGCCGGGCGGTCTCTCCTGCCGTCTGACAAGAGAGCTTCAAAAGTCGTGCCAACAGCGCGGTAAGAGCTTTGCGGGAGATTTCTACATATCCTTCAAAAGCTTGAACGAATGCGCAGCCGCAAGCCTGGCGGACAGCCGTGTCGCGGACCTGACAAACCTGACAGCAAAGTCGCGGCGGCTTCAAAATGCTTCGAGGGTGCAAGGCGGTTTTCCCGCCACCTCCGGACCGTGTACGCCTTGCGCGGGCGCCGTTCAGGAAGATGCGCAGGGCAGCTTGTCAATGGACGTGTGGGTTTTTTGTACATTGTCGATTTCGAAGCTGTGTGGAGAGGGTTGATAGGGCGAAGGGCGTAAGCCCCTCAGCCGTCTCAATCTTGAGAACGGAGACCACAGGGACCCACGTCAGGTTAACCCCGATCGGCTCCTGCAATCAGCCCCAGATTTCTCGCTTCTAATTCGAACCACCGTTCTGCGCGCCGGCGACCCTCTGTCGGACTTCCGACCTTTTTGTCCAGCTACGGACAAAAGAGGTTGGCGGCTTGAAACGCATAAAGGGGATGCCCTGTAGCCAGAGCTCACGATCAGGTGATTGTGGGGGCGCTCGGTCTCGGCGAAGGCAGGGTCCTGGCCGCTCAACGCAAAGAGTGTCGCTGCAAAAACCAGTGTGACCCCCAGCCTAAAAATCAAATGGCATGGCGTTTGCGTCGTACTCGGCGGAACCCATCACAAGGTGGCCAGGGGTAAGACCATTGCTGACATCGCGACACCCCGTAGACGTAGTGGAACCGTTCTCGTTGCCACCGCAAATCGAGACCTCGTTTCTTCAAACGCCCGTGCTTGCGAAGGTTTTGCCGGCTGATCCACGGCCGACGCAAAACGCACGCCGCTCGGTCGAAGTCGATGCCGTATCAGTTTCAAGCGAAAAAGCAGCGCACCAGTTTTCCTCGAGGAGCACATTGATGACCGGTCAGAAGAAGGTCCCCTTCGTCACGTTTCTCACGCGTGTTCGAGATGATTCAGTCCAGGGGCCAAATCCATATCGTTGGGAAGAAAAAACGTCCGACGACTACTTTGCCGGCAAGCGTGTCATCCTGTTCTCGCTGCCTGGCGCTTTCACCCCGACATGCTCGACCTACCAACTGCCCAATTTCGAAGATCTCTACGAGGACTTCAAGAAACAAGGAGTCGACGCGGTCTACTGTCTCTCGGTCAACGATGCCTTTGTCATGAATGCCTGGGGAAAATCCTTGGGGTTGCAGAAAGTCCAGCTCATCCCAGACGGCTCGGGCGAGTTCACCCGCAAAATGGGCATGCTGGTCGCCAAGGACAATCTCGGCTTCGGCATGCGCTCCTGGCGCTACGCTGCCGTGATCAACAATGGCGTGGTGGAGAGTTGGTTCGAGGAGGACGGTTTCTCCGACAACTGCGAGACCGACCCCTATGGCGTATCGTCGCCGCAGAATGTCCTTCAAGCGCTGAAAGCCAAAGCCGTGACGGCTGCATGATCTAGACGAGTCAACGTCTCGAAAATCCCGTTGCACAAGGCCAAGGGGCCGCTCGGTAGGAGCTCCACAATAACCATGCACTCCTCAGCAAGCCTGCTTCAGCGTCAGAAGCAATCGTTGGTCTTGACGCCGCAAATGATGGAATCCATTCGCCTGTTGCAACTGGCGCATCCCGAACTGCATCAGTTCGTCGAGCAGGAAATCGAGAAGAACCCCTTTCTGGAACGGGCATCAGACCAGGCGCCGAAGGACCTTCCGTCGATTTCGGCCGGAAACCCGCCCATCGGGCCAACGACGGGCGGCATATCGGATGGGGCCTCGCAGTGGAAATCGATTCGCGGCAAAAACAATGTCGCACCGGCGGGAAACAATGCTCTCGAAGATACCTGCACGTCCATCGAAACCTTGCACGACCACGTCGCTCGTCAGATCGCTCTCAGCGCACTCGCGCCGCTGGAGCGGCGAATAGCTGGCGAGCTTGCCGGTCATCTGGAAGACACCGGATACATCCGCGTGAACCTTTCGGAACTCGCCCGCAGCCTGAACGTCCGGGAGGCTGTTGTGGAACGGGTTCTCGGAACCTTGCAGCAGTTCGATCCACCGGGTATTTTTGCGCGAACTCTCAGTGAATGCCTTGAGATACAATTGCGGCAGCTAGACAGGTTCGACCCGGCGATGGCAGCGCTGGTCGCCAATCTTGAAGCGCTAGCGCGACGCGAGTTTCAAACTTTGAAGCGCCAGTGCGGTGTCGATGAAGACGACCTGCTCGACATGCTGGACGAAATCCGCGCGCTCGATCCCAAGCCTGGAAACCGATTCCAATCCGGAGGGCCTGAATCGATCATACCCGACGTCTTGGTCCAGCCCTCTCCCGCAGGCGGATGGCAAATCGAGCTCAATCCAGACACGCTGCCCCAAGTGCTGATGAACCAAAACTACTTTGCCGAGGTCTCACGCCTAAGCGCTCAAAATTCGAAAGATCAGGCATTTCTCAACGAATGCCTCCAAAGCGCGAACTGGCTAATCCGCAGCCTTGATCAGCGCGCCAAGACGATCCTCAAGGTAACGGCCGAAATCATCCGCCAGCAGGACGCCTTTTTTGAATATGGGGTCGCCCATCTGCGGCCTCTCAATCTCAGGACTGTTGCGGATGCGATCAACGTGCACCAGTCGACAGTAAGCCGGGTCACGTCGAACAAGTACATGCTGACCCCGCGCGGCGTGTTCGAACTGAAGTATTTTTTCACTGTCGCGATCGGCTCCTCCGAGGGCGGCGACGCGTACTCCGCCGAAGCTGTCCGCCATCAAATCAAGGCGATGGTTGCCGTGGAATCGCCCGACGAAGTGCTTTCCGACGACGACATCGTCACCCGGCTCAAGGAAACCGGGATCGACATTGCTCGCCGCACCGTTGCGAAATATCGAGAGGCGTTGAACATCCCGTCCTCCGCGCGACGTCGCCGGGAAAAGCGCGTGCGGCTTCGATGCCAATCAAGTCCCGGCGGGGGCGGCGACGAAAGCGGCTCTTAATCCAAAGCGAACCCGTTCTTGATGCGTGCCAAGTGGCTTTCGCCTTCCTCCGGGCCAAAACAGCTTTCGAAATCGCGGCATTCCTGACAGCTGGGCGCGGTGCATAGCGAAAAGCCTTCAGCTTCGCAGAGCTTACGATAGAAGTACTTCTTCCATTTCATGTTTTTGGTGTTGCCGGCCGCCAGCGCCGGGAAATGCCTGGCCATCAAGCGGCTGAGCTCAGCCCGATTGAAAAGACCAAGGTCCTGCCACAGATGATCATTGCGCAGACTGCGCCTGGCGATGATCTTGGCGAAGAGCGTGCTCGCCTGATCGCCTGGCCTGGCATGCCCAATGAGCAGGCCACGAAGAAGCTCTTCCTCCATATCCGGCTCGGGATCGGTCAGCTTTTCCAGCGCGAAGGCGTTGACGGGCATAGTGGGGAAATAGCGTGTGATGACATCCTGCAGGTCGGCACACGAAAGGCCGGTCGCTTCGGTCGCGGTCGCTTTGCCGGCCTCGACTTCCTCGAACGCGAGGTAGACAACACAGGCAAGCGCATGCCGGTCGAACGCCACCCCCAGGTCGGTCGGCGGCCATTGGCTGGTGATGAAACAGCCATCGTGATGGGCGAATGTGGCGCCGTTCTCCTGGTCTTGTCCCCAGCTCATGCGTCAAGCTTGTCGGCCGCAAGGTGGGTCTGGCAGTTCTTTGGGCAGACGCGGCCGCAGGCGCCGCAGCCGATGCAGCGACCGGCATGGTCGACGATCATGACCATGCGGTTGAGGTCGCCGTCGAAGTCTTCGTCCTCGCCGGCGCAGATGCCGAGGATTTCGCCTGCGTCATCTACGCCATGAAGGTGCATGACCTCGCGCGAGCAGACCTTGAAGCAGCGGCCGCAGCCGATGCAGGTCGCGCCATTGATCTCCGTCAGATAGTGCGGCGTCCAGGGAGAGCCGTCACGTGTGACAAAAGTGCACTTCATTGTGAATTCTCCAACACCGCGAGTTCTTCCTTTGCCGCGTCCAACTCAGCAAAAATCTTGAAGGCTTTCCTGGCGATCACGTTGATGCCGGTCCAGTTGAGCGGCAGGTCCTCGGAAAGGTCGTGCAATTGCATCGTTGCGCCTCGCGTGCGCGACTGCAGCTTGCGGAGCTTCTTCTGCAACATCTCAACGACTGACATGATCCCCTTCTTCGCAAGCGGGTCTTCTTACGCCCGCGCTCTGTCGGGACGCGCTTCGATCGTCGCGACCGCACCGCCGGCGTGCAGGCCTCGGCGAGTTTCCGGAACGTCTCGAGTTCGGCATAAGAGCGGTGGGTCGCGGCCAATATTCAAGATCTTGTGCCCGACGTTGAGGCGGGCGGTTAGCGATTGCTGGGAGGGCGTAGATTTTGGCGCCCCCCTCCACGCCAGAGAACGCGTATCTGGCGCGGACCTGCAGCGTTGCTTTCCTTCGCTCCATTGTGCGCATCAAGCAGAATCTAAATGATCGCGCGGCTGTCGCCTCAGGAGGACGTCTCAAGCGCCGTGACGGGAACGCAGGACGAAGCTCATAAAAAATTGACAGCATTCCATTCACCGGTTTACCGGCGAGCGCGGGGGGAGGAAGGTCGGCACCGGGCGTGTCGGGAATCGAAAGATCCGACGACAGGTCCCGGCTGCCTTTTCAGGAACGGCCCGACAGGATTGCTGGGGAGGCAAGCTGACCTCACGCCGCGTTCAACCACGTTGCACGCTGGTTTCATTCCACCCCTTTGTCAGTTCCAAGGCCTGCCGCTCGAAAAGGCGGCGGTAGATGCCGTCGCGACGGATCAGCGCGTCATGGTCGCCCTGCTCGGTGATGCAACCACGGTCGAAGACAAGCAGCCGGTCGAGTGCGCGCACCGTCGAGAGCCGGTGCGCAATGACGAGCGTGGTGCGCCCGACCATGAGCCGCTCCATCGCCTTCTGGATCAGCACCTCCGATTCCGAGTCGAGGCTCGATGTTGCCTCGTCCAGAATCAGGATCGGGGCATCGGCGAGGAAGGCCCGCGCTATCGCCACACGCTGGCGCTCGCCGCCCGAAAGCTTCACGCCGCGCTCGCCGACCAGCGTATCGTAGCCGTTCGGCAGGCGCGCAATGAAGTCATGGGCGCTGGCGAGCCGCGCCGCCTGCTCAACGGCGGACCGAGAAGCACCCGGCCGCCCATAGGCTATGTTCTCGGCCAGCGAGCGGTGGAAGAGGAGCGGCTCCTGCTGTACGATCGCGATCTGCGAGCGCAGCGAGCCCTGCGTCACCCGCGAGATGTCCTGCCCATCGATCAAGATTCGTCCAGCATCCAGATCGTAAAGCCGCTGGATGAGCTTGACGAATGTGGTCTTGCCGGAGCCAGAGGGGCCGACCAGACCGACCCGTGCGCCGGCCTCAATCGAAATCGACAAGTCGCTGTAGAATGGCGACCAATGATTGCCATAGTGGAAATGGACACTCTCGAAATCGATGTGCCCCTTCGTGATCCGGATCGGCTTGGCACCCGGAACATCGGCCACGTCTGGCGGCTGGCTGCAGGTTTCGACCAGTTCCTCCATCTCGTTTACAGAGCGCTGGACGTTGCGCACGTGCATGGAAACATCACGCAAGTAACCATAAAGGACGGTGAAGGACGCCAGCACAAGGGCGATGTCGCCTGGGGTAGCCTGCCCGCGCGACCATAGGTATAAGGCGTAGCCGATCAAAGCCGCTCGCATCGCAAGAAGCAGGATTCCCTGGAATCCACCACTGATCGTCGCGCGCGCCCAGCTCCGGCGGGTGCGGTGCCGCCACTTGGAGATGACTTTTGCGAGGCGATGATCTTCCCGCACCTCGGCGCCGAAGCCTTTGACCACCGCGTTACAGCTGATCGCGTCGGCAAGCGAGCCGCCAAGCTTGGTATCGCAGTTGTTTGCAAGACTTGCCGCTGGCGCCACATAGCCGAGCGACAGGATAATGATCAGCGCCACATACCCAACCGAGCCGCAGGCGATGATCAGCCCCATCATCGGCCAATACCAGCCGAGCAGAACGCTCGACCCTACGAGCATGATGAGCGAGGGGAACAACGCGAAAAGGATCGTTTCGTTGAGGAGGTCGAAGGCCCACATGCCGCGCGTGATCTTGCGTACCGTCGAGCCGGCGAAGGTTTTCGCATGCCAATCGGTCGAAAAGCGCTGGACGCGGTGGAACGCGTCGCTGGCGATGTCGGACATCATCTTCAAAATGAAGTCATTGACGGCAATGAAGGCGATGTTGCGAATGACGACGGCGCCGACTGTGAGCGCAATCAACATTGAAAAAGCCGCAAGAACCGCATCCCATACCATGGCGTCGGCTGCCGCTCCTTGGGCGACCGCGTCTACGAGCCGTCCGGAATAGAACGGCGTCAGGACGTCAAGGAGCGTTGCGATAAGCACCGCGATTACGACGATCGCAAGCCGGACCGGCTGCCTGCTCCAGTGGCGCATGGTGAAGGCGAAAATGTCGCGAAAGGCGGCGCCGCGCAGATCGATGTGAAAACGACGCGTGGCTTTGTACGAGCGCATCAGGACGCTCGGTCTCAAGAAAACTGAAATGGAAGCTCTGCGTGAGGACGAAAACATGGCTCGGAACGCGGGTGGCCGATCTTGACCTGACATGTTGCTTTCTTTCCTGCGTTCCATCGATCGCGATATCCACTCGCGAGATGAATATCGGCCGCGGGCACGCGCTGCCTTACGAGGACAGAGCCGCAATAGCCGTGCCAAAGGCTCCGAAGAAAGCTCAGAAGAATTTTCTCCATATTCTTCAATGACCAAACGAGATCTCAGCACGCGACGGTGAGGCCAGCGCTGCGTCGCGCACTCGACAAACTGGACAGGACGCATCGGTCGGGCGGGGCATCCCTGGCGAACAGCCCGACCGGATTGCTCTTCGGCGAAGCGGAATTCACCCAGATTCAACGGCGTTTCGCGTTCAACAATTCCCGCCGATGTCGGACATACGACATAGCAATGTTGGAACCATCACGTTGTTTTGAAATGATCTCCTTCCTTGGCACGGTCCATGCGTGGCTGTTCGCGAACGCGCCTGAAGGAGAAACGTCCGTGATGCACCAAACCGAGTACGCCGTGGTCTAAAGAGCACGCTATCCCGGGCCGAACCGGCGCAAGGCTGGTGCATCAAGGTCGAGGCGAGCGGCCGCGCCGGCTCCAAGAAGGGCGGGCCGAGAGTGGCCCCAGCAATTCCTTCGGCTAGCCATCATCATGACAGACCGGGCGTGCGCTTTGCGTGATTGCGCTCAGAAGAAGGATCACATCCATGAGGCCTGTTTATCTGGACAACAATGCAACGACACGGGTCGATCCTGAAGTCGTTCAAGCGATGCTGCCGTTTTTTGTCGACCAATTCGGCAACCCTTCGTCGACCCACGATTTTGGCGCTTCCGCCGGGGCGGCGGTGAGAAAGGCGCGCCTGCAGGTGCAAACGCTGATCGGCGCGGAATTCGACGACGAGATCACCTTCACCTCGGGCGGGACGGAAAGCGACAACGCGGCGATCCTTTCGGCGCTCGAGGTGATGCCTGAGCGCACCGAGATCGTGACTTCGGCAGTCGAGCATTCGGCTGTGCTGGCGCTTTGCGCCCACCTTGAGAAGACGCGCGGCATCAAGGTGCATAGGATTCCGGTGGATCGCCACGGCCAGCTCGACCTCGACACCTATAAAGCCGCCCTCACCCCGCGCGTGGCGATCGTCTCGGTCATGTGGGCGAACAACGAGACCGGAACGATCTTCCCGGTGCTCGAGCTTGCTGAGTTGGCCAAGAACGTCGGCGCCCTTTTCCACAGCGACGCGGTGCAAGCGGTCGGCAAGCTTGCGATCGACTTGAAATCGACGGCAATCGATATGCTGTCTTTCTCCGGTCACAAGTTACACGGACCGAAAGGGGTCGGCGCACTTTATCTAAAGCGCGGCGTGGGCTTCTGTCCGCTGATCAAGGGGGGACGCCAGGAGGGCAACCGTCGCGCGGGCACCGAGAATACGCCAGGCATCGTCGGCCTCGGCGTGGCAGCCGATCTTGCCTTGAAATTCATGGACGACGTGAACACACGGGTAAAGGCATTGCGCGACCGCCTGGAGAAAGAACTTCTCCAAAGCATCCCACACGCCTTCGTGACCGGCGATTTACGCGCGCGGTTGCCGAACACCGCAAACATTGCCTTTGAACATATCGAAGGTGAGGGCATACTGCATTTCCTCAACCGCGAGGGCATCGCCTGCTCCTCCGGCTCTGCTTGCGCCTGCGGCTCGCTGGAGCCGAGCCATGTCTTGGTGGCGATGAATATCCCCGATAGCGCAGCACACGGCGCAATCCGTTTCTCCTTTTCGCGCAACAACGGCGAGGAGGACGTCGACCGGGTGCTCGAGGTCATGCCCGAGATCGTTAAGGAGCTGCGTGACCTTTCGCCGTCTTCGCCAGCCAGGCGAGAGGAATTCAATCAGGTCCAGGTCCGGGCGACGACGCAATCCCGACCGCCGTTTCCGGCCAAGGAAAATGCAATGCGCAGCTGTTTTGCTGAAAGCCGCGCCATCGATGTCATCGACATCCTCGTCCGGCTGAAGGGCCTGTCGGCTGCGGAGGAGTTCTTCGCAGTCCTTGGCATCTCTTATGATCCGAAGGTGCTCGATGTCTCACGGCTCCATATCATGAAGCGCATGGGCCAATACCTCGCCGAAGAGGATTTCGCCGGTCTTTCGGACGGGGTGATCGCCGCACGGGCGCGTGCGACGCTGGAACGGGCCTATGAGGATTTCGCGACATCCTCGCCACTCACGCACCGGGTCTTCAAGGTGCTCAAAGAGCACGATCCGGACAAACCGGCCACTCGGGACCAGGCCTTTGTCCCGTTCGATTCGATCCTGAGGCGGTTCTGGACAGAATAAGCGCGACAAAGTCGCGACGCGACAATGACGAAAAGCCGACAAAACCGGTCATCTCGACGGCAGCTTCGGAAGAAAACAACCGACGTCAAAGGGAACAGAGCAGCGCAGAAGGGTTGGCACGAATGATGCTGCTTAGGAGACGAACGCCAGAGCCGCTTGCGGACTGGAGCCGAGAGGGACCCAATGCATATTGTAATCTGCATCAAGCAGGTACCGGATTCCGCGCAGATACGTGTCCACCCGGTGACGAACACGATCATGCGCCAGGGCGTGCCGACCATCATCAACCCTTACGACCTATTCGCCCTCGAAGAGGCACTTAGGTTGCGCGGCGCCCATGGCGGCGAGGTCACCGTGCTTACGATGGGTCCGCCGATGGCAGAAGATGCGCTGCGCAAGGCGCTCACCTACGGCGCCGACCGCGCGGTCCTCTTGACCGACCGATGTTTTGCCGGCTCCGACACGCTGGCGACCTCCTTCGCTCTTTCCCGGGCAATCATGAAAATTGGCGAGACCTTCGGCGCGCCGGACATCGTCTTCGCCGGCAAGCAGACGATTGACGGCGATACCGCTCAGGTCGGGCCCGGCATCGCCAAGCGCCTCGACCTCGTGCAGTTCACCTATGTGGCGAAGATCGCCTCTATCGATCTTGATGCGCGCGAGATCACTGTCGAGCGCCGTTCGGAAGGCGGTACGCAAATGCTGAGAAGCAGGCTGCCTTGTCTCATCACAATGCTGGAAGGCACCAACGAAATCCGCAGGGGCTCGCTCGACGACGCCCTGCGTGCCGCGCGCAGCCAGGTCGTGAAGTGGAGCGCGGCCGAAGCTGGCATTGAGGACATCACCAAATGCGGCCTGCGCGGCTCGCCGACAGTCGTGAAGCGCGTTTTTGCCCCTGCCACGCGGGCGGAAAAGGCAACGCAGATCGACCTGACCGACAAGACGCAGCATCACCTCGCTGACGAACTGATCGCCGCAATCTTCACCCGCCAGCCAGCGCTGGAACACGAACTCGCCTTCGACGGCGGCCAGTGAAGGCAAGGAGAGAGATGTTGAAGGCGAACCGCGAAACCCCTGCTTCCGCCGGCCGTGCCGGCATCAAGAAGGAATTGCCTGAGCACTTTCGGGACTATCGCCATGTCTGGGTATTCATGGAACTCGAACGCGGCGAGGTCCATCCCGTCTCCTTCGAACTGCTTGGCGAAGGCCGCAAGCTCGCCGACAAGCTTGGCATCCAGCTTGCGGGGATCGTGCTCGGACCGCCGGGTGAGACCACCCAGCATGCCGTTGCGGAGGCCTTCGCTTACGGGGCCGACCTTGTCTACCTCGTCGAGGCACCGCTGCTTGCCGATTATCGCAACGAGCCTTTCACCAAGGCCATGTCGGATCTGGTCAATGCCCATAAACCGGAGATCCTGCTTCTCGGTGCCACCACGCTCGGCAGGGATCTCGCTGGCTCAGTAGCGACGACCTTGCTGACAGGGCTCACTGCCGACTGTACCGAACTCGATGTGGATGCCGATGGTTCGCTCGCCGCGACCCGTCCTACTTTCGGCGGTTCCTTGCTATGCACGATCTATACGCTCAACTGCCGGCCGCAGATGGCCACCGTACGACCGAGGGTTATGGCCATGCCACCGCGGACGGATAAGCCGGTCGGGCGTGTCATCCGGCACGAGCTGTCGATGATAGAGGAAGAGATCATCACCAAAGTCCTTGGCTTCAGCCTCGATGGCCAATCGGAAAAGGCAAATCTCGCCTACGCCGACATCGTGGTTGCCGGAGGCCTTGGCCTCGGCTCAGCGGAGAATCTGCAGCTTGTGAAGAATCTAGCGCGCGCAATCGGCGCGGAATTTGGCTGTTCGCGCCCGCTGGTCCAGAAGGGCTGGATGCCGGCCGATCGGCAGGTTGGCCAAACGGGCAAGACCATCCGGCCAAAGCTTTACATAGCGGCCGGGATTTCGGGCGCCATTCAGCATCGGGTTGGCGTGGAGGGGGCTGATTTGATCGTGGCCATCAACACCGACCCGAATGCCCCGATCTTCGACTTTGCCCATCTCGGCATCGTCACCGATGCGATTCGTTTCCTGCCGTCATTGACGGAAGCTTTCACCCGGCGACTGTCGCCGCACAGCCACGACAAGCTTGCGAGCTAAGGGAAACGGCCATGATCGAGGAAGAATTCGACGTCATCGTCGTCGGGGCCGGTATGTCAGGAAACGCGGCCGCCTACACTCTGGCAAGCCAGGGCTTGACGGTGCTTCAGCTGGAGCGCGGCGAGTATCCCGGCTCCAAGAATGTTCAGGGCGCCATCATGTACGCTGACATGTTGGAGCAAATCATCCCGGATTTCCGGAATGATGCGCCTCTCGAGCGGCATCTGGTCGAGCAGCGATTCTGGGTGATGGACGACACCTCCCACACCGGGATGCAGTATCGATCGGATGATTTCAACGAGGCGAAACCCAATCGCTACACGATCATCCGCGCCCAATTCGACAAGTGGTTTTCGCGTAAGGTGCGCGCGGCCGGCGCGACGGTTCTGTGCGAGACGACGGTGACCGAACTCGTTCGCAATGCCAGGGGCAAGGTGATCGGCGTGCGCACCGACCGGGCTGGCGGGCCGATCTACGCGGACGTCGTTGTGCTCGCAGAAGGTGTCAACGGACTGCTCGGTACACGGGCCGGCCTGCGCAAAATGCCGAAGCCAGAAAGCGTGGCGCTCGCTGTCAAGGAAATGCATTTCCTGCCCGATGAGGTCATTGAGCAGCGGTTCGGCCTCCAAGGGGACGAAGGCTGCGTGATCGAAGCGGCGGGTACGATCTCCCGCAGCATGGCCGGACTTGCGTTCCTCTACACCAATAAGGAGTCGATCTCTCTCGGCATCGGCTGCCTCGTCTCCGATTTCGCCAAGACAATGGAGAGCCCATACGTCCTCCTCGACGCCTTCAAAAACCATCCTTCGATCCGGCCGCTGATCGCGGGCTCGGAAGTCAAGGAGTACTCCGCCCATCTCATTCCCGAAGGTGGCTACAAGGCAATTCCGCAGCTCTTCGGCGACGGGTGGGTCGCTGTCGGCGATGCCGCCCAGCTGAACAACGCTATTCACCGCGAGGGTTCGAACCTTGCCATGACTTCCGGTCGGATCGCGGGCGAGGCAATCATTGACATCAAGGGCCGGAACCAGCCGATGATCACGAGGAACCTAGCGCTTTACAAGACCATGCTGGACAAGTCCTTCGTCGTCAAAGACCTGATGAAATATAAGGACATGCCGGCCCTGATACACACCAATTCCCGCAATTTCTTCATGACTTACCCGCAGTTGATGTCGCAGGCCGCGCAGAACTTCATGCGCGTCGACGGCACTCCCAAAATCGACAAGGAGAAGGCAACCACTGCTGCCTTCATCAAGGCGCGTTCGCGCTGGGGGCTGATCAGTGATGTGGTCCGTCTGGCACTTGCATGGCGCTGAAGGAGAGACAGGATGACGATTGCCGTGACGAAGTTACGCGTCGAGGAGAAGCTGTACCAGAACCGTTATCTGGTCGATCCGGGCCGCCCGCATATCACAGTGAAGCCGCACGAGAGGCCGAGCGCGAACCTGCTTGCGCTGACACACATCTGTCCGGCCAAGTGCTATGAGTTGAACGACAAGGGCCAGGTGGAGACCACTTCTGACGGCTGCATGGAATGCGGCACGTGTCGCGTGCTGTGCGAGGGCAACGGTGAGATCGTGTGGAATTATCCGCGCGGCGGCTTCGGCGTTCTCTTCAAGTTCGGATGACTGGCGCAAAGTGCGATAACGATAGGTTCGCAATCGCGTTGAAGCCCCTTCAATATTGTCCGCAAAAATTGCCGAAAAGCTGACAATACTATGTTCCTTGAACTCTACATACAAGAACTGGCTCAGGAGGAGCACCTTAGACAACCATTGAGGTGTTCGCATGGCTCACATGCTTCCAGATCAGGCCGGTGAAATTGCATCAAGCAACACCCCGTCTGAGCCTGCGCTCGAAGCGGTGCGCGATGCGGAGAGCTTGCTCAGGGGCATCTACGAGATATCGAAGATTCTGACGGCCCCGGCCCGGCTGGAGATTACGCTTGCCAATGTCGCGAACATCCTCTCTTCGTTTGTGCAGACGCGTCATGGTGCAATCGTCCTCCTGGACGCCGAAGGACAGCCGCAGATTAGCGCAACTGACCGCGGCACTGTGCCTCGATCAGGCGCCGGCAGCGTCGTACCCCAGGCCGTAATAGACAAAATCGTCGCTACCGGAGCGCCGGTCGTCATACAAGACACCAGCACCTCTGAGCTATTTCAGGCTGATCCTCAATCGAGCAGCGATACGATCGCAACTGCCTTCATCGGTGTCCCGCTAAAGGCTGACGAAAAGATCTTCGGGACACTGTCGATCGACCGCGACAGGAACGTCACCACCAAGTTCCGCGACGAGGAGGACCTACGCTTCCTGGCCATGGTCGCCAATCTGGTCGCTCGGACCATTCGCCTCCATCGCACTTTGAGCACAGCTCGTCAGCAACTTGTCGAGAAGCAACCGGGACCAGAGCAGTCGCTCGACGAGGATAGGACCCACCCGGCCCGGCATCCGCATGTTAAGATCGACGGAATCATCGGAGAAAGTCCCGCCCTCAAGCAAGTGCTCGAGATCGTCTCGGTCGTGGCCAGGACCAATTCCACCGTGCTTCTGCGAGGCGAAAGCGGTACCGGCAAGGAGTTCTTTGCCCAGGCCATCCATAGGCTTTCTCATAGGGGGCAGAAATCCTTCGTCAAGTTGAACTGCGCCGCACTGCCCGAAAGCGTTTTGGAATCGGAACTGTTTGGCCACGAGAAGGGTGCGTTCACCGGGGCTATCCTGCAGCGGGCCGGCCGGTTCGAATTGGCTAATGGCGGGACCCTGCTGCTTGATGAAATCGGCGAGATTTCGCCTGCCTTCCAAGCCAAGCTGTTGCGCGTCTTGCAGGAAGGAGAACTGGAGCGAGTGGGCGGCACCAGGACCCTAAAGGTCGACGTGCGGCTCATATGCGCCACCAACAAGGACCTCGAGACGGCCGTCCGGAATGGAGAGTTCAGGGCCGACCTTTATTACCGCATCAATGTGGTGCCAATAGTCCTGCCTCCGCTCAGAGAGCGGCCGGGCGATATTCCACGTCTTGCGAAAGCCCTCCTCGACAGATTCAACAAGGAGAATCATCGCGATCTTTGCTTCACGCCATCGGCGCTCGACCTGATGTCGCAATGCTATTTCCCTGGCAACGTGCGTGAGTTGGAGAATTGTGTGCGACGGACGGCCACACTTGCGCGTTCGATGACAATAACTGCGTCGGATTTCGCCTGCCAGAACAGCCAGTGCCTTTCTTCGCTTCTGTGGAAAGGAGTCGGCCGTTCGAATGCGGGCTATGCCGTCGACGAGTTCGCACGTGGCAATGTGATGCCGGTTGGTTCGCCGCTGCCTGCCATGCGAGTCGGCGCTTCCCAGAACGAGGCTTCGCCCGGCAAGACCTGCGACCCCACTGATCCCGCTTGTCCTGCAATGAACCCGCGTCTGACGGAACGCGACCGACTGATCGATGCAATGGAGAAAGCCGGCTGGGTTCAGGCCAAGGCGGCTCGTTTTCTCGGTCTCACGCCGCGGCAGGTCGGCTATGCTTTGCGCCGGCATCGCATCGGCGTGAAGAAGTTCTAAATGTCGTGGATACACGATTTGGGGGCACGGCTGCTCCCCGGCAATGCGCGCAACTGAGACACGATCGGGTACGTTTAGCGACCACGTTTTGACCGTCGTCGGGGACCTGACACAACCGTGTCGCAGGAAACGGACACGGTGGGCACAAAGGCCGACATAAAAGCCAACATTGACGGATAAAAACCGCTTTTCGAGTTGGCATATCTCTTGCGCTCTGAAGTGCGATGCTCATACCACGTACGGAGCCGTTTGATGTCCGCACCGCTGATTTCGCTAAACGGCCATTCCGGCACGACAGTCTTCGATCAGTCGCCGGCGAGAGCGAAATCGGCTGGCTGCGCATCTTCATCCTGCGGCTCCTCCGCAAAGCCGCACGAGATGGACACAGCTGTCTGGGAGAAAATCAAGGATCATCCCTGCTTTTCAGAGGAAGCGCACCACTATTTCGCGCGCATGCATGTGGGCGTCGCCCCGGCCTGCAATATTCAATGCAACTACTGCAATCGCAAATATGACTGCGCCAACGAAAGCCGGCCTGGGGTCGTCTCGGAAAGGCTGACGCCCGACCAGGCACTGCGCAAGGTGATCGAGGTCGCCAACGAAGTACCGCAGCTTTCCGTACTTGGCATCGCCGGACCGGGTGATGCCTGTTACGACTGGAAGAACACAAGGGCGACATTTGAACGGGTCGCCAAGGAAGTCCCCGACATTAAGCTGTGCATCTCCACCAACGGGCTCGCGTTGCCAGACCGCGTCGCCGAGCTTGCCGAAATGAATGTCGATCACGTGACGATCACCATCAACATGGTCGACCCGCAGATCGGTGCCAAGATCTACCCGTGGATCTTCTATGATCGCCGCCGTTATACCGGCGTTGCGGCAGCCACGATCCTGCACGAACGACAGATGTCGGGGCTGGAGATGCTGACGGCGCGCGGCATCCTCACCAAGATCAATTCGGTAATGATCCCCGGCGTTAACGACGACCACCTGGTCGAGGTGAATAAATGGGTCAAGGAGCGCGGCGCATTCCTGCACAATATCATGCCGCTGATTTCCGACCCGGCGCACGGTACGCACTACGGCCTGAGCGGGCAGCGCGGCCCCAAGCCAATGGAGTTGAAGGCCCTTCAGGATCGTCTCGAAGGCGGCGCCAAGCTGATGCGCCACTGTCGGCAGTGCCGGGCCGATGCGGTCGGCCTGCTCGGCGGGGATCGTGGCCAGGAATTCACGCTCGACCGCCTTCCCGACAAGGTCGCCTACGACGCCAGCAAGCGCGCGACCTATCGGGCGGTGGTCGCGCGCGAGCGGGGCGATCGCAGGGCGGCCAAGAGCGAGGCGCTCGAGATGGTCAAGAGCGCGGGCTCCGGCAAGTCGCTTCTGGTCGCGGTGGCGACCAAGGGTGGCGGCCGCATCAACGAACATTTCGGCCACGCGAAGGAATTCCAACTTTACGAGGCCTCGCCGAAAGGGATCAGCTTCGTCGGTCATCGCAAGGTCGAACAGTATTGCCTCGGCGGCTGGGCCGAGGACAAGAACCTCGACGGCGTTATCTCTACGCTCGAAGGCGTAGACATCGTGCTGTGCGCGAGAATTGGAAATTGCCCCGAGGATCGCCTCAAGGAATGCGGTATCCGAGCAACAGATGCTTACGGGTATGACTACATCGAGCCCGCCATCGGCGCGCTTTACGCCGCCGAGTTTGGGGGCGAGCCACTGGCTGCGACGGCCTGAGCCGTCTCATTCCAAACCGAACCGGAGTTGTAAATGGCCTTTAAGATCATCGCTTCCCAGTGTACCCAGTGCGGCGCCTGCGAGTTTGAATGCCCTTCCGGCGCGATCAAGTTCAAGGGCGAGACCTACGTGATCGATCCGAAAAAGTGCACCGAATGCGAGGGGACGTTTGAAACGCAGCAATGCGCCGCGGTTTGTCCGGTATCGAAGACTTGCGTCCCCGCCTGACCCTCCATTTCGGCCATCCATACAGTCGAGGCGCCTCGGCAGGACCATTGACTCCTTGCTGAAAAGCCGCAGCCGCGAGAAGGGAACAGCCATGAGCCTCGGACGCGAACAGGACGTCGAAATCCGTTCACCCCCGCGATTCTTGCCAGGTGAGCGGGTCCGCGCCACACGCCACATAAAGAATGACGGCACCTATCCCGGCAAGGATATCGGCCAAAACCTGGTGCGCAAAGGCGACGAGGGCTATGTGCGCGACGTCGGCACCTTTCTCCAGCAGTTCTACATCTATGCGGTCGAATGGGTCGATCGCGGCACCGTCGTCGGCATGCGTGCGCGTGAGCTCATGAGCCTTGAGACCGCTCGGACTGCTTGCTGTGCCGAAGTCGGTGCTGGCTTTAACAAAGGAACGGCCGGATGAAGGTAATGATCCGCAGGACCGGTGATCGCTTGTCGGCCTATATTCCCAAAAAGGATCTCGAAGAGCCGATCATCAAGGTCGACAACGAGCACCTATGGGGTGGGGCTGTGACGCTCAAGAACGGCTGGCGGTTAGTCCTGCCCGACCTTCCTCGGGATACGCCTTTGCCGATTACCGTGGAGGCAACGAAGATTTCTGACGAGGACTGACCTTCGGGTCGACACAAAGAGAGCGGCAAAGGGATACGAGCATGAACACAATGACCTCGGGCCACCTCGTCGTCGTTCGGGACAGTTTTGCCGAAAGGCAGCTTGATCTTTTGAAGAAAGCGCTCGCGGCCGACGAGGTCATCCCCTATCTCGGTCCAGGTCTGCTTGAGATCCGCTCCGCGGGACCGCCGGTACCGCATACCCCCGAAGCCGTTGCCGCAGCGCTCAACAAGCGCACGCCGGCCCCTGCGAAGATTCGCACCAACATGTGGTCGGTTGCGCAGTACATCGAACAGCGCCGGCACCGCCGGACGCTTCAAGTTTGGATGGCAGAAATATTCGCGCATCCGGTGGTGCCGACCGTCTTGCATACCTGGCTTGCAAGGCTGCCGCTCTCCGTGATCGTCGACAGTTGGTACGACGGTGCCATGCGGGCTGCCCTAATACAGGCAAGCCGAACGGACGTCGTCGAAATACAGGGCGTAACACGGGCGCACGAGATCGGCGACATTTGGACGAAAGCCTACGATTTGTCCGGGATATTACTCGAATCCGCACCAGCGGCGAAGACGGTTCTTTACGCCCCTCATGGCGGTGCCAGGCCGGCGGCAAACTTCCTCGTCGCGGATTCCGACTACGTTGAAGTGCTGAGCGAAATCGACATCCAGACGCCGATTCCTCACCTCGTGAAGGAACGGCGAGCCAGCCGTGGTCTTTTCTTCCTCGGCTGCCGCTTCAACGATCAGATGCTGCGCACCTATGCCCGACAAATCATGAAGCGCTCCAATGGCCCACATTTTGCGGCAATCGATTCAGCAACGCTGACCAAGAACGAGCGTCGTTTCCTTGCAGCAAGCGCGATCACGGTCATTGACATGCCCACCGGTCAAGCCGCGGCCCACCTGGTCGGACTGGGCAAGACATTGCATGAAGGCAAAAGCGCAGTCCTTTGATCCTTTCCCGGACGCCTCAACAGCTATCGCCGAAAAAGTTAAACCCGGAATTGATTTCGGAGGTTTTCGACTCCGAGAGGCGCTGCTGTTTCGAGCCAGCACTGGCTCGAAACAGCCGGCCGGAGTCGTCTGGCACCAAGGTCGGCGGTGCGGAACCATACTGGAGTATTGTCGCGGCGAGCGCTCGCAGCTGATCGACTTACTCAGCGGCAAAGGCCGTGCGCGCGGCACGATGATCATGACCGCGTTGGGGTCGATCCGATCGAGTTAAGGCCAAGCGTGCTCACAGCATAGCGGTCACCTGCCACTGACATCCCAGAGCGTCAGGATGATCGCGCTACGCCAGCTTGGCGCTCTGCACACGCAAGTGATAGGTTCAGGGCAAGCCGCTTCGCCATCAACGAGACCCGGACATGCAGTCCAACCAGGATGCGCGCATCAACATCAAGTCCCATGAACGCGGAGAAAATCCTCATACATCGCTTGCAACCCGGCACCAAGTGGCGTTTTGGCTTTCCAGCCAAGGTTACGCAAGCGCGTTACGTCCAGTAACTTGCGCGGAGTACCGTCTGGCTTCGTCGTGTCGAATACCAAATTGCCCTCCCAGCCGACGGCCGCCTTAACCAGTTCCGCTGCCTCGCGAATTGTGACGTCCTCGCCAACGCCGACATTAATCAGGGGCGCCGTGTCGGGAGCTGTTAACGCGTCAAAGTCCGAATCTGCCAAGCCAATCAGGAATGCAATGGCATCGCCTACATCCGACGAATACATAAACTCTCGCCGAGGCTTTCCGGATCCCCAGACCTCTACCGAGGAGTCGCCGTTCAATTTAGCCTGATGAAAACGGCGTATCAGAGCAGGCAGAACGTGGCAATTTCCGGGGTCATAATTATCGCCGGGACCATATAAGCTGGTCGGCATCAACGTGAGATAGCGCGTCTGGTACTGCCGGTTAAAAGACCAGCATGACTCGATTCCTGCGATTTTTGCCAAAGCGTAGGGACGATTCGTCGCTTCAAGCGGACCCGTTAGAAGGTATTCCTCACGTATCGGCTGCGGGCAGTCGCGTGGATAGATACACGAGGAGCCAAGAAAAATCATCCGCTCGACGCCGGAAGCGTAAGCGGCATCAAAAACACTAAGTTGGATGGCCAGGTTGTTATGAAGGAAATCGACGGGGGAGCTAGCGTTCGCCAGTATACCACCAACCTTTGCGGCGCACATAACGACGTAATCGGGCCGCCGCGACATGAAGAACCTGCGCGTCTCGCTCCGATCAAATAGATCCAGTTCGTCGTGAGTGCGTGTTATTATTTCATAGGAACCTAACGCCTCTAGCGCTCTCATTGTGGCGGATCCAACAAGGCCGCGATGGCCTGCTACATAGACTTTCTTCATCTTTATTTTCCATTGATAGCGCTAATAGCGCTCTAGCCGCTTCTTTGGGCCATTTCTTAAGGCCACCATGGCACTTAACAATAATCCGGCATGGCGTCGCCGTTGTCAGCATAACTCTCGTGGACTGTGTGAATGATAACCTTGCTTCATCAGCACTGCATCACGCTCTGCCATGCGCAAATCTTCCCGAACCATTTCCCTAACCAATTCAATGAAGGAGATTTTGGGCGCCCACCCAAGTTTTTCTTTGGCCTTGCGGGCATCGCCGAGAAGTGTCTCGACTTCTGCAGGACGAAAATAGCGGGGATCTACTTTTACGATCAAAGCGCCCGTCTCTGCATCGTACCCCTCTTCGTCGATCCCTTCCCCTACCCAACGAACACGAATGCCGAGTTCAGCGGCCGCGACAGTGACGAATTCGCGGACCGAATGTTGCTCGCCGCTGGCGATCACGAAGTCTTCAGCTTGCTCCTGCTGTAGCATCAACCACTGCATCTGGACGTAGTCTCGGGCGTGCCCCCAATCGCGAAGCGCATTAAGATTGCCCAAGAAGAGGCTCCGCTGCATCCCAAGCTTAATCCGAGCCAAGGCACGCGTGATTTTGCGTGTTACAAATGTTTCCCCGCGGGCGGGTGATTCATGATTGAATAGGATGCCGTTACATGCATACAAACCGTAAGCTTCTCTATAGTTTACGGTCATCCAGTGAGCATACAATTTGGCGACAGCGTAGGGGGATCGGGGATAAAACGGTGTGGTCTCGGTCTGTGGCGTTTCCCGCACCAGCCCGTAGAGCTCAGACGTCGAGGCTTGGTAGTAGCGCGTATGCTTGACGAGCCCCAGGATCCGAATTGCCTCGAGGATACGCAGCGCACCCAGGGCATCGGAGTTCGCGGTGTATTCTGGTTCTTCAAAGGAGACTGCAACGTGGCTCTGAGCTGCCAAATTGTAAATTTCGTCCGGCTGAACCAGTTGGATGACGCGCGTAAGGCTGGACGAGTCCGTCAAATCACCGTGGTGAAGTGTAAGATCCACGCCACCTTCATGAGAGTCATGATAGAGATGGTCAATACGATCTGTATTGAAAAGAGACGAGCGTCTCTTTATCCCGTGTACAGAATAGCCTTTTTCTAAAAGCAATTCTGCGAGGTAGGAACCGTCCTGCCCCGTGATCCCGGTGATTAAAGCTACTTTTCTCTGGGACAAGCTTGAGTCCTTTTGATTTTGACGCGCCCTCGAAGATGCTTGCCTGGAGCGGGGTTGCGTGGCGAGAAGGGCGCGAATTGGGCAGGCCGACCCGCGGCGCTGCGCGAGGAAGAGTTCGATCGCGATGCCAACGCTTTCATGGAGCCGGGGAACGTTCTAAAGCGTTATCAATCGAGATCAGACGACGCGGGTCATTTAAATCGAATTCGATAATTCGCGGCACGAAGAGGCGGGCATAGCGGCTGAAGGCGCTAGTCGGAGGAAAGCGAATAACAGTGTCGCATCGACCGAGGAGATACATCTCAATGAGAGCGGAAATCCCCCCCTCGGCACCCAGTGCTGCACTGTGCAAGGGGCCGGCCTGATCGGCCTGGAAGCGTTTTGGGATCGTGAAGATTTCGGGAAATAGGCCCGACAAGTGATCAACAACCTGGGCGCTGTCTGTGCACAAGAACACCCTTACAGGCCTTGGATGCGGTTGCGCTTTGGCCATACGAATGGCAGTGCATACCTGCTCTAAGGCAATCTTTGGATCAGCCCAGTAAGGTGCGTGATCCATAACATTCTCGCCGTTGCCGTGGCGGACATGGACCCCAATTATGCTGTGCCCCGCAAAGTGTTCGTCGTAAAGCGCTTCGATCCGGTCCTCGATTTCGACCCTCGGTGTGATGCTCCGAAATATCGTTCGCTCGGCTTGCTCATCGCAACGCCACATCAAGCACGCATCACATACTACCGTGTTGGCTTCACAATCGTCTTTGGCCTCGAAGAGATCTTTAAGCTCATCACGTTCTTGGAAAATCTGTTCATCCGGGCGGTACACGCAGTCTATGGATGGCTTGTTCCACCACGACGGGAAGAAGGGACCGGGGAATGAGATGTGGTTGATTTGGTCATCGCAAATGACGGGTACACCAGCGATCTCTTCAATGGGTTTGAAGAAAGCCAGAAAGGCATTCGCAAAAGAGTCCTTAAGGTAACATGAGCCGCGCCAATCTATTGCTAAAGCTCGGCCCGTTCGATGTGCGTAGTCCCAAGCCGCCGCGAGAGACCACAGGCAATCACCGAGACCTTCGCGCCGCCGAGATACAACGAACCGATCCATCCTTGAGCTGTTAACAAGCATCTACATTGTCCCTTTCAGAACACCATGAGCATTAAGATGGTTGAACGTGTCTGGCCCGGACCAGCCACCACCGATCTTGGTCGTTGCCAATTGCATTGTTATAAACTTCGCATTCGGCGGTGCACGTCACATGGGCGGTCTATGAACGCCAGGCTCGGATTGGTAAAATCGATTGTTTAGATCGCGAGCATCCATGCTATGGATAAGTGATAGCCTTCTCATCGAGCTAATCAAACCCCTTGAGAAGCGGGCGCTCGGTAAGGTCTTCAGCTCTCGTGCAGCCGCTTGTGATGGCCTAAGCCGATGAGGGCAGAGAACGCATGGCCGCACAGCCTGCTTGTCGACACGCCCTTCACATGCATCTCGGCTAGGTGACGGCTACGGCGCTCCGAACGCTGGTGGCGCTCGAAGGCTCGGTGGAGAAGCCGCCGGCTCCGTCATGCGCAACCCGCAGCTCAAACACGTCGACACGGATGACGAGTGTGCGGCCATAATAAGATCCGAGCGATAGCCCAGCCGCTCCGTGTGCGTTCTCCATGAGAAGCGATCGGCGACTGAATCGCTCGCGGCAACCCTGGCGCTTGCCATTGGCGGTCCAGGAGCCGTTGTTGACCGGCATCAGCATGAGCGCCTTGGCTCCGCGGGCCGCAGCATAATTGGGCGAGCTTGCTCTGGTGTGGACCGGCGGGGCTTGCTTCACGTCGCGACGAGAGGATCGGGATGTCTTCGCGCCTTTTCGCGAAGCGGTGGGATGCAGAGCGTCAACACTTTCGCTGGGAGGCGCCCTTGCCAATGTCTTTTTCTGCCCATTGCATTCTTCAGACCGCCATTGACGAGCCATAGTGCGGGATTCCGCCAGGAGGGGAAGGCGATCCGTGCAGAAAACCGCACAATCTTGCTGCGCAATTGTAGCAAATACCGGAGACCCCGGCTGTTTCCGCGTTTTCTTGGCATGGGCACGGCTCTTGCGACCAACATTGCAGCAGCGTCCGACCGGAGCGCGGCGATGGGAGAAGCGCGGGACGGGAGGACGAGCCCGCCCCCAACCGGTCAGGGAGAGAAAACTTACATGTTGACCCCACTGGCCGCCAACGCAAACCGCGCACCCCGCAAGACTCTTTGCGCCAAGCCCTACGTGCAAGTGCTTGTCGCAATCATGCTTGGAGTTGCAGTCGGCCATTTTTATCCGCAAATCGGAGAAAACCTGAAGCCGCTCGGCGATGCCTTCATCAAGCTCGTCAAGATGATCATCGCGCCCGTAATTTTTCTGACCGTGTCGACTGGAATTGCCGGCATGAGCGATCTTCAGAAGGTCGGCCGTGTTGCCGGCAAGGCGATGGTCTATTTCTTCACCTTCTCGACGCTCGCGCTTATCGTGGGCCTCATCGTCGGCAATGTCATTCAGCCTGGCGCCGGCCTCAACATCGATCCGACCTCGCTCGACGTCCAGGCCGTCAATGGCTATGCCGCAAAGGCCCACGAGCAGTCCGCGACCGGTTTCCTGATGAACATGATCCCGACGACGATTGTCGGCGCCTTCGTGGAAGGCGACATTCTACAGGTATTGTTCTTCTCTGTGCTCTTCGGCATCGCGCTGGGCATGGTCGGAGAAACGGGAAAATCGGTTCTTTCCTTCCTTCAGAACCTCACTGCACCCGTTTTCAAATTGGTCGGCATCCTGATGAAAGCCGCGCCGATCGGCGCTTTCGGAGCAATGGCCTTCACGATTGGCAAATATGGCATCGGTTCGGTGGCCAACCTTGCGATGCTGGTTGGCACCTTCTATCTCACGGCCTTCCTCTTCGTGTTCGGGGTTCTCGGTGCAGTCTGTCGCTACAATGGCTTCTCGATCTTTTCTCTAATCCGCTACATCAAGGAAGAGCTGCTGCTGGTCCTCGGAACGTCTTCCTCCGAGGCCGCGCTGCCCTCTCTCATGGAGAAAATGGAAAATGCCGGCGCCAAGCGTTCGGTCGTGGGCCTGGTCATCCCGACCGGATACTCCTTCAATCTGGACGGCACCAATATCTACATGACCCTCGCGGCCCTTTTCATCGCGCAGGCGACGAATACTGATCTGTCAGTTGGCGATCAGGTCCTCCTGCTGCTTGTAGCGATGCTTTCCTCCAAGGGTGCAGCAGGTGTTACAGGTGCCGGCTTCATCACGTTGGCCGCTACGCTCTCCGTAGTGCCGTCCGTTCCCGTTGCTGGAATGGCGCTCATCCTTGGCGTCGACCGCTTCATGTCGGAATGCAGGGCACTCACGAATTTGATTGGTAACGCGGTGGCATCGCTGGTCGTCGCCCGCTGGGAAGGCGAATTGGATCAGGCGCAATTGGAAGCTGCGTTCGGCGGCCACCAGCCTGCCGAGACATCAACCGGCCAGCCAAAGATAGGGCCCGAGCCGCGCAAGTCGGCAGCATCGCTACCGATTGAATCGCCTGTCTGGTCGCAAACGCCTGACAATCGAGCCGCGGGTTCCAAACAGCCTCTCGGGGGGCCGATGAAATCTCGCCCCGGCATGACACACAGGCCATCGATGATGCGCTTACGCTTGCGAAAATTGCGACGGTTCGTGGAACCGGGCGCGGAGCTCGATCCGAGCGCACTGCGGTCAGCTCTCGTCGACACGGCTGAACAATTCGCTCGCGCCCTTCGCACTGAAAGCGACCTTGGCATAGAGGAATCAATGATCTATGGGCATGATGATGTCGAAGACGGTCGGAAGGCGGTGGTTCCATATTTCGGCTTCTACCTCGCACCACGCCACGACAAGAATTCCGGTAGCGAAAAGGATCAATGCAGGAATGACAGATTTTACTTACCTTTGCCGGGTTTATTCCTGATGTCGTTTTAATCAGACTCGGACTATGGCGAAGCGACCCACAATTGCTGATGTCGCCCGGGAAGCCGGGGCCAGTGTTGCCACCGTTGACCGAGTCCTGAATGCCCGTCATCCGGTGCGGGAGGAGACTGCGCAGCGGGTCTTAGCAGCGGCACAGGCCATCGGATATCACGCCGCAGGTCTTATCAAGCAGCGCCTGCAGCGGGACCTGCCGCAATATCGACTTGGCTTCATCCTGAGAAAGCCGAATCACCACTTCTACCAGGGCTTCGCGCGTGAGATCGAAGCGGCGGTCAGCGCGGCGAACTGCTTCCATGGCACTTCGCTCCTCGCATTCGCGCCGTCGCACATGCCGTGCGACCTTGTTCCACTGCTCAAGGAATTCGGCGCGCGCTGCCACGCGATCGCCATGGTGGCGCCGGACCATCCGGCGATCACGGCAGCCGTCCAAGAACTCAAGGTAAAAGGCATCCCCGTTTTCTCGCTGCTTTCCGATTTCGCCGAAGGTGTTCGTGAGGGTTATATCGGCCTCGACAACCGCAAGGTCGGGCGGACGACAGCGTGGATGCTTTCAAAGGCCGCAAGACGGCCGGGCAAGGTGGCGGTTTTTGTCGGCAGCCACCGTTTTCAGGGGCAGGAGCTGCGGGAGGTCGGCTTTCGCTCCTATTTCCGTGAGAATGCACCGACATTCGAGATGCTCGATCCGCTCGTCAACCTCGAGGGACGGCAGATCACCTACGAGGCTACGCTGGATCTCATGCAACGTGAACCCGAACTCACCGGCTTCTATGTGGCCGGCGGAGGTATGGAGGGAGCGATCTCCGCGCTCCGTGAAGAAGGCGAAAGCCGGGGTCTCGTCGCGATCGTTAACGAGATCACGCCGGAGTCACGAGCAGCACTCGCAGATGGCACGATCACGATGTCGGTCGCCACGCCCCAGCGCCTGCTTTGCCAGGAACTGATGGCGCTGATGGCCCAGGCCATCAAGGTCGGCACTTCGGAGACGCTTGGGCAGACTTTTCTGCCGTTTGAGATCTATCTGCCGGAAAACATCTGAAAAACTGATAAAATATTATCATGACAGCCTAATTTCCTTTCATCGATGAAAGAAAAGCATTGGGAGTTTGGTTGACTCCCCTGCGTCATTCCGGTCTCGTTCAACAACGCCTGGTTGCTGCGCGGCGGAAGCCAGTCAGCCAAGAACGACGAGCCGCACTTCATGGAAGAGAAAGGGAAGGCCATGCGTCAAGCATCGCCCCGCTTTGCGATCGACCCCATGACGCCGCCCCAACTTGCCCGGGTCGTGCTTGCCCGCGGCGCCCGCCTGACAGGCGCCGACGTTACCTATCACGGCGGCAAGCCCATTGCTGCCGTCAAGCCGGCTGCAGACGTCCGTCTCGCTGGCCGACCAAGCGTCACGATTATCTCCATCAAGGCCTTTTCGTGCTTCAATGAATGCCCGGCTGCCAGGCCGAGGCGAGCAAACTCGTCGATTAGGCCTGCGGAGCGTAGACGCTCACGAATGCGACTCGCCGAGGAAATCGACGGGCTCGATAATAGGCGCACTTGCCTCCAGCATCGATCCCTTGGCGCGAGATGGATGATCACATGCAATACGATGCTCGCAACTCCGAGCAAACTGCCAAGTAGATCTCGTCACGCTGCATATCGCTTCCAAAAATGAAAATGCCTAATTCAAAGTGCGAGTCGAATCACGTGGTCCGTATTGTGCCGTTGGACGAGAGGGCGCCAGAGAGCTTTGAAACATCAAAAGCACTCACCGGCCCCTCTGCGCTCGAACCGATGTTGGCCAACGTCGTCGATCTCCTGCCATCGTTGGTGCAGGTGAGGCACGGCATCATCTCGCTCTTCGATGGCGCCGGCGCACCGGAGATGACCGTCGGCGCGGGCTGGAGCGAAGGCAGTGATGAGCGCTACCGGAAGCATCTGCCACGGACGGCGATAGACCAGATCGTAACGACGGGAATGGCGCTCGTCGCCGAGAACATAGCGCTGGATCCGGCCTTCAACGCTGCCGACAAGGACGTACTCGGGGCGTCCGACAACATCAAAGTGTCGTTCATCGGCGTACCCATTCGCGTCGATGCCAACGTCGTGGGCACGCTGACCATCGACCGCATCCTGGACAACAAATCAGCTTCCCTCCTCGATTACGACCTCCGCCTCCTTACCACAATCGCCAATCTGGTCGGGCAGACAGTGAAGCTGCAGCGCATGTTCGCGTCCGACCGTGAGCGACTGATGGCCGAGAAAATCCGCACGCAAAAGCAATTTGGCGAACTCAAGCAGCCTGGACATGAGGGCAAAAGGCCTCATGTCAAGGGGATCATTGGCGACAGCCCGGCGCTGCTCAGGCTGCTTGAGAAGGTCGCGTTAGTAGCCAGGTCCAACAGCACCGTTTTGCTGCGCGGCGAATCCGGAACCGGCAAGGAACTGGTCGCCAAGGCCATTCACGAGTTGTCGGGGCGCGCCAAGCGGCCGTTCATCAAGCTCAATTGCGCAGCGCTCCCGGAGACAGTCCTGGAATCCGAACTGTTCGGTCACGAAAAGGGTGCCTTTACCAGTGCATTCAATTCGCGCAAGGGGCGGTTTGAGCTCGCCGACAAGGGAACGTTGTTTCTGGATGAGATCGGCGAGATTTCGGCCTCGTTCCAGGCAAAGCTGCTGCGCGTGCTGCAGGAGCAGGAGTTTGAGCGCGTCGGCAGCAACCAGACGATTAAGGTCGACGTCCGCGTGATTGGCGCCACGAACAGGAACCTGGAAGACGCGGTTGCAAGGAACGAGTTTCGCGCCGATCTTTATTATCGCATCAGCGTTGTTCCTTTGCTGGTGCCGCCGTTGCGCGAAAGACGCGGTGATATTCCGCTCCTTGCCGCTGAGTTTCTCAAGAATTTCAACAGCGAGAACGGCCGTACGCTGGTCTTCGATGCGAGTGCGACTGACGTGCTGATGAACTGTGCTTTTCCCGGCAATGTCCGCGAGCTTGAAAATTGCGTGCAACGGACAGCGACCCTGGCAGCGGGAGCATCAATCGGCAGAAAGGATTTTGACTGCTGCCACGGCCAATGCCTTTCCGCGATGCTATGGAAGAACGCATCGAAGGAGACAGCGCCGAAATTGGAGCCGATCGCACCATCGACACTGAACCCGGCAATGCAATCGTCTGGTGCTTTTCCTTCGGCCGCTGTTGCGGCCCCGCTTGTTGGGAGCGAACAGGCACTAACAGCGCCTCTTCGGCCAGGCCTCGTAAGCGACGCGGAGATGACCAATCGCGAGCGTCTCATCGCGGCCATGGAAAGATCCGGCTGGGTACAAGCAAAGGCAGCGCGCCTGCTTGGACTGACGCCGCGCCAAATTGGTTACGCGCTGAGGAAATACGGTATCGAGATCAAGTGTCTCTGAGCCGGCTGTCGGGCTTCCGATATGTCGGGGCCGCGACACAACGAGCGAGGCGAATAGCTGGGGGCAAATCAAACATTGATTGGTTCGGCTCGGACCTTCGTTGGTGAGGCGGTGGAGCCTTTCCTGTCGGTGCTGGCCGTAATCAAAAACAGGCCCGCTCGACCGCACGGCACTCGGCATCGCGTCAAGCTGGTGCGAACACAGCGCCGTCATGGTCGCCCTGTCGGCCACTCCACTGGCCGATACCGCATGTCGCGCCATTGAAGCTGATGCAAGGCTGCAGAGTTCGTTTTCGTGTACACGAGACGATAAGGTTAGATCCAGGGTCGGTCGGCTGGCCGCTGAAAGCAGCTCGACATCGTAGGTGCAACCACCATCCCGAATATGGCCAGCCGAACGGGCGCAAGCAGCACTGGAGTGGGCCTTCGGCAAAGTGTTTCCCGCCGGCGCCAAGCGCTTACCAGCCGTCGAACGCCTGATCCGGTCACATATCAGCGTTCGTCGACCGGTGGTTTGGCAGCAAGGCCGAGCCTGCCTCGTTGGCCATCAGCGAAATTTTCGGCGGGAGACTGTGTCTTGAACCGAAGAACCGTCAGCTTGCCGTCCTCAACAATATGAACGACCCATCCCCCATCGCAACGCTTAACGCGCACGTCATTGGGTTCGCCAGCCACCATTGCTGCCCCCTCATTTCGTCGCCTCAAGGTGAGACTGGAAGTCGTTCCCGCACATCGGAAAACGCCGGACCTTACGCAACGGCAAGAACCGATTTTGGCATAGGTTTCATAGCTCCGGGCCGTTCCTAACGATCAGGGTGCCGGACGGCCACTCGCTCATCGCGCGTCCAATCGGCACAACTACGACCAGCACGTCCTCGACTCGCGTGGGCGGCAGGTCGAGATACACATCTGGGAGAGTGGACTGCACGCGAACGCCCGACACAATCGCTGCTAGGCCGTCTCTGCAGAACCTCTCCATATGATTCCGCATCGCGTGCCGAACGGTGCCGAAAGCAAATGGAACTCCGAACTGCCGCAATATTGGATATAAAACGCGCATTGAATGACCGATCCCTTGTCCCTCAAGATCCGCACGCACCCCGTACAACCCCATGTCAGCCACCAGGACCTCGACCTCGTCAACCTTGATGAAGCGGCGTAGTATGCCGATATGAGCCGCTACGCCGTGCGCGTCGTAGCTGATTGCGCGGAGTTCCGGCCTCGCACCGGCCCAGCTACGGCCGCCTTCGAATGGCTCTGAGTTGGAGGCCCCAGTCGGTCCGTAGGTCTTTCGGAAAAACTCGGAGAGTTGGACATGGTCAGCCTGTTGCAAGTCACTTTCCCAGCACAACCTCCACTGCACGTCAGAGCACATGGAAAAACCTCATCTTTGTTGCTGTTTGTTGAAAGCGCCTAAATTAGCAGAGGGGCGCTTGTCCCATCGAGTCGGCTCGATGTAGCTTGCGCAGGTCACCGAAGAAACTAGCCACGATGAATATGCGAATCCGCTGTGTTGCGAGCACACCGGAAGGCGTACACCGGAAGAATATTGCTCGGAGCCAATACAAACATCGACAGCCACCTTTGACTTACGTCTTTGAAATCTTCCTATGCGACGTTACGCAGAATTGGCAAAATCGTTTGTTTCGATGAATGCGTTCCACGCGATGGATAAGAAAAGACATGCGTTTCAAAGAGCTTGATCTCAATCTCCGCCCAGGGCGGCCTTGATCACGAGGCTTCGACCCGGCCAGTTGCCGCCGACCCGCTCGTCAGTTGCCAGACCAACCGACTGCTATCCGGGTGGGAACCTTCCTCCACTGTTGATACGCGTCATCGGGGCACTGAACTTCTCATGCTAAATCATTGCCATACCACCGTTCACATGAACGGTCTGGCCGGTGATGTAGGCGGCCTCGCTCGAGGACAGGTAGACCACAGCCGAGGCGACTTCCACGCCGGTGCCCATGCGCCTGGCCGGAATGACGGCCATGATTGCTTCTTTCTGCTTGTCATTCAGCTTGTCGGTCATGGCCGATTCGATAAAGCCCGGCGCCACGCAGTTCACCGTCACGCCGCGTGTCGCGATCTCCTGCGCCAGCGATTTCGAAACGCCGATCATGCCAGCCTTTGAGGCGCAATAGTTCGCCTGGCCGGGATTGCCGGTTACGCCGGACACGGACGTGATGTTGATGATGCGGCCGTTGCGGCGGCGCATCATCGGATGGGTCAGTTCGCGGGTGAGCCGAAACATGGCGGTCAGGTTGATCTCGAGGACTGCGTCCCAGTCCGCGTCCGACATGCGGATAAAAAGCCCGTCCTTGGTGATGCCGGCATTGTTGACCAGTATGTCGACGCCTTCGAGATCGGCTTCCGCCTTTGCGCCCAGCGCCTTGACCGCGTCGCGGTTCGAGAGGTTCGCCGGAAACAGTTTTGTCCGCTCTCCAAGTTCGGCAGCCAACGCCTCGAGCTTTTCGACACGCGTGCCATGCAAGCCGACGGTTGCGCCCTGCGCGTGCAGCGCCCGCGCCACGGCCTCGCCGATTCCACCGCTTGCCCCGGTGACGAGCGCCTTCCGGCCGGTCAGATCGAACATTGTTATCGATTTCCCTTTCTAAGGACCGGCTTCGCAAGGAAGCGGCCACTGGCGGCGTGCCTCTAGACATTGTCGGGTAAAGCTTTGGACAAACCGTCGAGCCTAATCGAAGGGCCTCGCTTAACCTTCCGGGCAGCGGTACGTCCACGCCGCTTCAACAGCTGAGAATTTTGCGAAAACGGGGCACCTGGCGCATTCACCGAGGCGGTCCAAGGCCACGTCCTTCACAATCGTGATCCGGCAAGCATTTGAATACGAGAGATAGAGTTGCTGGAGGCATCTCGCATGGCTTCTACACCTGCTTGAACGCCAAGACTGCGTTCATGCCGCCCATGGCGAAGGCGTTGCTCAGCGCCACGCGCACCTTGCGCTCGCGCGCTACATTGGGCGTGACATCGAGATCGCAATCGGGGTCTGGCTCGCGATAATTGGCGGTCGGCGGTACGACGCCCTCCTGGATCGCCATGACGCAGGCGATCATTTCAAGTGCGCTCGCCGCGCCGAGGCAATGCGCGTGCATGGACTTGGTGGACGAGACAGACATCGAATAGGCATAGTCTGCGAAGACGCGCTTGATCGCCGCCGTCTCAGTTCGGTCGTTGGCCTTGGTGCCGGTGCCGTGGGCGTTGAGGTAATCCACGTCCTCGGCATTCAGCCCGGCGTCGGCAAGGCAAGCGCGCATCGCGGCCTCCGGCCCCTCGATGGATGGCGCGACGATGTGGAAGGCATCGCCGGAAAGGCCGATGCCTCCAATCTCGGCAAGCATTGTCGCACCGCGCGCCGCGGCATGCTCATAGCTTTCCAGCACGGCCATGCCCGCACCCTCACCTATCACCACTCCCTTCCTGTCGGCGGAGAAGGGCCGGCAAGTATCCGGAGCGAGGGCGCGCATTGCTTCCCATGCCTTCAGCTGAACGGCTACGAGTGGCGCTTCGGCGCCTCCGGCAAGCATCACGTCGGCCCGGCCGAGCCTGATCTGATCCGCCGCCGAAGCGATCGCATGGTTGGCTGATGCGCATGCAGACGCGATGGCAAAGACCGGGCCGCGCAGGCCGAGGCTCATGCTGACCTGGCTGGCAGCGGCGCTCGGCAATCCCTTTGGTGCAGCGTAGAGGCCAGTGCGCTTCGCGCCGTCCAAATAGATGGCGCGGTAGGTTTCTTCGACCGTTCCCCAGCCCCAGCCGCAGACGCCCACTGTCGCGCCGAAGCGATACGGATTTTCCTTGTCGCAGGAAAGTCCGGCGTGTTGCACGGCTTCGCGCGCTGCAAGCACAGCGAGCAAGCTGAGGCGGTCCATGGAGACGAGCTGGCTGCGGCCGATGTCGTGCTTCGGCAGCTCCTTGATCTCGGTACCGACAGTGCCCTTCATCTCATGAAGCTCGGAAGTGACCATCGGGCGAATGGCGGAGCGGCCTTCGCGCATCTCTTTCCAAATAGAGGCGGCGTTGTTGCCTAGGCCGCAAAGCCCGCCCATCCCAGTGATGACGACTCGCCTGTTCAATCAGACCTCCTTCGCGAGCAAACCGCGGACGGCTTCCACCATGTCGCCGACATTTTTGAGATTCGACCAGGCGTCGGCCGAGTTCATGTCGATCTTGATGTCGTAGGCCTGCTCCACATCCCAGAGGAGATCCGCCAGACCCAGCGAATCGACTCCGAGCGAGGTCAGTTCCGTGGCAGTCGTTATTTCGCCGATGACGGATACACTTCCCTCGCCGTTTTCCAATTCGATGCGCTTCTTGATCGTGGCAATGATTTCTGTCGCGAGTTGATCAGCCATTCTGTTCCTGTCCATAGTGATGCCTTTTGACTTGGACGCCGCGCCATGCCTCAGCCAGCCGCGTCGCGAAAATCGTCCCTGATTGAGCTTGTGGAACTCGCCAATACCCAATTGATTATCGAGTTAGTCTGCGGTGTAGGCGTCGATAACGAAGAGCGCTGCTGCCGCCCGATTTTCGCCGCTACATGAGTCATCTCGAATGTGCAAAGCGGACCATCGCAACGGCTCGGCCGCATTCGAATGACTTTGCGATGAAGACCCCAGTCGGTCCATAAATCGTTCTGGAGAAGTCAGAGGATTCGAAGTAGTCGGCCTCCTACGACTCATTTTTCCAGAACAACTTCCATCGCACGTCTGAGCTCATGGAAAGATTTTCTCCTTTCGGGCTCTTTTTCGCAGTCGGCACACGATATTGGTGACGGGTGGTCAGTGTGTGTGGTGTGCTGTCGTCAATGCGAGATTTCGAAGGATTGATACAATCGTTTGTTCGGATGAGACGCATCCACGCCGTGGATAGAGATACCTTTCCAATGATCCAGCAAGCCCTCTCGGGCGCTGCGACATGCTCACACTGCTCTCCGGTTTCGACGAAGTGCGGGCGGATCGCGGAAGGCACAAAGGTCACCGATCCGCAGAGCGGGTCGTCGCCTGGGTCGGGTTTCCGAACACCGTCGGTCCGCTCGAACTCTTTCAGGCCTGCATGCCAGAATATCGTGATCGCCTAAGGAAAATGTTCAGCGCCACGAACTACTTTCGCCACGGCATCCGTATTGGGCTGGGGGGCGAATTGGGCGAAGCGCATCGGCAGGCGCTGCGGCGTGTCGGCGAGTTGGCTCGGTGCACCTAAGGCCGGACAAGTGGGCTTACCAGCTCCGGCGTTAACGCTGTGGGCTTGTTGGAGCCAATAGTCTCTATCCCTGACCGGATCGGGCGGCCGCTTCCTCGCTTCAAGGCTTCTCCCTGGCGGCGGCTCCGGTCGAAGGCTGCTGCCATCCTCGGGCACCGCCGGCGAGACTAGACGCCTCTCTTGTTTCCCCAGAGCATAACATGTAGCTGCGGCAACACGCGCGCTTCGAACCACCTGTCGCGTGTCACCTTTTCCACAAGCCACTCCATGCGTTTGATTATTCCGTCCAGGTCCACAGGTGCGTCTTCGTCATCGCCAGGGCGCGGTGGCGTGTGATTGCCGGGTTGCAGATAGACCGGAAGGTGCGGAAATCGCGCGGCGGCGTCTTTGGCGTAGGCGTAGTCACTCTCGTCAAAAACAACGAGCTTGAGCACGATTTGCGGCTGCTCCTGCGCCGCTTCTATGCACGCCTCGAATGCAGCCCAATCCGTCCTCATCTCGCTTGACGGCGGCTTTGGGCTGAGAACCAGCACGTCAAGATCCGCAAACCAGTCCCTGACCACCGAACCTTGGGTTTCCAGCGCAAAACGGTAGCCTTCACCATGGCCAAGCTTGATCAGCGCACCGAACGGCTGAATGGCCGGATTGCCGCCAGACAGCGACACCATCAGAGGGCGGCCACCGGAAAGCCCAACGACGCTTTGCCACACCGTGTCGATTGGCATCATCTCCCATTGGTGGCGGAATTGGTTGTCCACCGCATGGAGGCTGTCGCACCATGAACACCGATAGTCACACCCGCCGGTTCTGATGAAGACCGTAGGCAAACCAATGAGCACTCCCTCGCCCTGGACCGTGGGCCCAAATATCTCGCTCACACGGATTGCGGGACGCGTGTCCGTCACGGCCGGTATTCCGCCCAGGTTTTCGGGGTTTCGCTCACCCGCACGGCCGCGGTTTCCGGCAGGCGTGCCTTGCACCATTCATAGAAATGTCTGGCCAAGTATTCCGCCGTGACTTGCTCATGTCCCAGCACTTCGTTGAGGTGCCGGTGGTCGAGGCTCTCGTCGATATAGCGTTTGAGCGGCGCCAGATCGTGATAGTCGCGCACGAAGCCGTGCGCGTTCAGGTCCTTCGCCGATAGCTCCACTTCGACGATGTAGTTATGCCCGTGCAGGCGCGCACACTGATGATCGGGTGGCAAGAAGGTGAGCTGGTGCGAGGCCGAGAAGTGGAATTCCTTGGTGATACGGAACATCAGGCGCTCCTCCTCTGCAGCGCCTCGAGCCAGAAGTCGGCGTCTTCGTAGTCGGTTGGATCAGCGTGCCCCGCGAGATGAAACGCCTCGCGCCGCTCCACGCAGGTCCCGCACCGTCCGCAGTGACGCTCGCCGCCCTTGTAACACGACCAGGTCTCCGCAAATGGGGTTCCGTGTCTTGCTCCATCCCCGACGATGTCGCCCTTCGTGAGATTGACGTAAGGCGTATAAAGGCGAATCCCCGCATAGCCGTCGAGCGCGCGGTCTTGCATCACCTGGAAAGCTTCGATGAAGGCCGGACGGCAATCTGGATAGATGAAATGGTCGCCACCATGTACGGCCATCGCCACCGCCTCGGCCTTGTGCGCGGCGGCAAGACCGAAGGCGATTGCCAACATGATGGCATTCCGGTTCGGCACCACCGTAATCTTCATCGTGTCTTCGGCGTAGTGTCCGTCCGGTACGTCGACATTGTCGGTCAGCGCTGAACCGGAAAGGCCGCGGCCGATTTCGGGGATGTTGATGATCTGGTGCTTAGTGTTCAGTCGCTCCGCGCAGAGAGCGGCGAAGCCCAATTCCTTCCTGTGCCGTTGGCCGTAATCGAAAGACAGCAGGCCGGCGAGTTCGTGCTCCGCTGCCAGGCGGTGAGCAAGGGCAACGGAGTCCAATCCGCCGGAGCAGATGACGAGAGTCTTCATTGTGGTATCCTTGTTTTGACCGGGTAAGGCTGCGACCGGAGATTTCTCTGCGCTCCCCCTAGCCCAGCGAGCCAACTTTGTGAACCCGGTGGGAGTCTGATGCGCTGACGTACCGTGGTGCAGAAGGTGGTGCAGCAGGTCCCGACAGGCTGAGCCTCGTTCGTGGATGTCCAAGCCCAAGCATATGCTCAGAAGGACAGATGCGGAGCGACCTCGCGGCATGGCTCCTTCGAAATCTAGGTTTCGAGAGCGGACGCTTGCATAGGCCAGCCGCGAATCGGCAAGCAACGAGGAAGGAAAGGAGTTGGTCAACGGCGGTATTGCAAAGCCCAAGTTCATGGACAGCGCGCGCGCCCGCTTCAGGATTATTCGACCGCGACACGAATCCGTCAGTGGCCGAGCGGCCAAACCAGCTAAAGGATTGGTCGCGAGCCGACACCTGCGAACAAGCCGTGTGCGTTGTTGCAATCACCTCTGTGTTGCGCGCAATATCCTACATGGCGATGAACTGGATTTGGCAATTTTCCAGATGGCGGTCGAAAGCGTCCGCTCACTCTCCCTAAGCTTAACCAAAAAGCCGCAGAGATAGCCACGAGGAGCCAGGGGGTCTTCGACGTGCGGGTCGACGGCGACCCGGAGGTCCAGCGGATCGCAGCCCTCCGATATCGAGGCGACCAGACGGGTGTGGTCGCGTTTAGACAGACAAGGCTTCGTCACCCGCTCTTGGCCGGTCAATGCCACTTTCTCACATTTCATTTCGCCGTTGGAGAACTGGACCAGCATGCCCCTGCCAATGCAGGCCAAGATTGATGTCACCGTCGATGCCGGTCTCTTCCTAAGCGCCTTGCGACATGCGGGTCATACGCTTAGCAGTTGCATTGAATTGAATGCATCTGCGGGTTTTCCATCCGCCTGGCGTCCGAGCAGCTGGCATGTTCCGCCAGTGCGACTGCTTGGCGCTTTAGATTGGGCGCGAGCCGGAAAAGTGCAATCGGCGCTCATACGAACTCTGCACAGGGACACGCCTCAACGCGCGTGCCGCCGCTTTAGAACGGCGCGTTGATTATCGAGCCTGGAGGTCGAGCGCTGGTGCAACTCCTCGGGGCAAGGCCGGCGCGTCGGCGAAAGCGCAATTGCCGTCGCTGCCCCGTCGAGGGAAATATGCGTCATGCGCTTATCGGTGGTTCCGTTGTTTCATTAAATCCTGTCGCCAGCGAAACACCAATTCAGTTGATTCGCACGCGGCCTGCTCCCCGACAGACCCAACGGGCAACAAGTCTTCCCCTGATCAGGCCGCGTCCCGCATGTCCGCCTCAAGAATTCCCACGGGTAGGGACAGCGATTTCGCGATCCGATCTCGATAACCCTTGTTGTATCTCAGGCCGGACTCAATGTTCAGGATTTCCTCAGCCGCTAACCCGCAGGCGACCGCCAGATCCTCGACGGAATATCCAAGGTGCTCACGGTAAGCACGGACGATGTGGGTTCCCTCCAACATAGCCGTCAAGACTGGCTCGGGAATGCGCGAATCGTTCATATACCACCTCGAAGGAGAGCAAAGGTCGCCTGACAGCTCGGAAGAGTTCCTCCCGAGTTGGCGCTCTTAGCAAGTCGAATAAATGGACATCAATTCGACCGGTTCGGTCTTGTCCATGGGCAACCTGACTGGCGGCCGGACGGGTATATGGCGGTTCAACTGCTTCTGATCAAGTCCGAACAACTTGCCTGCCGAAGATGGCCCTGATCGGCTGTACCGTACCAGTTGCTGCGCGATCCCGGCGGCTGCTCATAGTCTTGAGCAGGAATTCGATGCTTGCCGAGCGCTGAAACCATGGCCGTCGTGACAGCTCCCCGGCATGTCGCAGCCACCACTCACCGGTCGATGAATTAACCGAAAAGTCGTAACCTTCGCAACGACCCCAGTCCGGTCAGCAGTCGACAGTTCGTGGAGCCGCGGGCAGGAGCATGGGTCAAGCCGAGCATCGTTAGGCGCTATGCCGACAGGCCGAGAACCGGTTGCCATAACACCGGTCCGTTGAGACGTCCCTTCCAGCGGATGCGCAACAGGCTGGCGTGGGAAATCTCGAGAAATCCGGCGACGGCCTCCGTGTTACCGACCGGCTTCGGCTGTCCGATGCGCGACAACGGCCACGTCGCGAGACGCAGGATCCGTTCCATGCGCGTATCGGTGACTGTCACAATCCGAGTGAGATTGTTCGCCAAGCCAAATTCGATCATGCCGGCGAAGAGCTCGTAGGTTGCTTGCGCAAGTCCACCAGCCTTAGGCGCTGATGGAGGGAGATCGAGTGCAAAACGACTGCTCTCCCAGATGCCGGCACTCGCGGGCGCCGCACTCTCATCCAGCAGCATCGGAAACCTGTCGCGCAACATTGTCGGTCCGGTAGTCGGGAGAAGACGGACGCAACCGCAAATTCGCCAGTCGGATCCCTTGAGAAGCAGATAGACGGGGTTCAGGCGGTCAAACGCGTCTGTTTCCATCTCGCTTTCGGTCTCAACTTCCCAATCTAGCCTTTCCTTGAAGACCCGATGCCTGAGCCCGTGCATTTCTTTGAGCTCGTTTGGAAACTCGCCGTAGAGTTCAGGTGTTATCAGCTGCATCATTCGTAGCCTCCGTGCAGGATGTGTTCCCGCATCGAAGAGCAAAGCCGGCATTGATGCAGCCTGTAGACCTTTACAGCTATCCGAAAAAAGGAGTCAGGATCTCCACTGACGGGAAGCAGTCAGCCGCGCCACGCCCTGGTTGATGGTTCGCACGCCAAGCTTTGCCTTGGCGTTTTCCAGATGGAACGTCACGGTGCGTTTGGAGACACCGAGGATCTGGCTGATATCCCAGGCCGACTTACCGCGCGCCGCCCATTTCAGCGATTCAAACTCCCGCGGAGTGAGCGTTATGCCATCGACCACGCGATCTTCGGCTAGCCTGCGCCGGGCATGCATATGAAAGCTGATTGCGACCAGCTGCAAGGCCTTTTCGTAGCGTGTAAGCGACCTCAAAAGAGGCGGACGGGACTGGTCGGAGGCCAACGTCAGCGCAGCAAACCGGCCGCGATGGTCATGCAGGGACATGGTCAGTCCGCCGCGAATGCCAAAGTGAGCTGCTTTTTCCAGAATTTCCTGCTGCGAGGCCGGCAGACACTGGTGAGGTCGATCCACGCCCCAGTCAAAAGTATCCCAGCCTTGCAGCCCGCGAAGGATCACCGGATCATGGCTGTGGTAGCGCAGTCGGAGATAGTGTGATGTCCAGGATGAAGGATAATTTGAAATCAATCGCGGCGTCTGGCCGGAGGCGGACGGATAACTGAAATAGGCGAAGAGCGGAAAATCGAATCCGGCTGCGGCGGACGCCATTGCCTCATGGAGATCGACAGCATCGACGCTTTCTGAGAGTTGCTCGACGAAGTTTTCAAACACGCGATACATCTGCCCTTTGCGCAACCTCCTCAAATGTTGCTCGATGGCGGGCGCAGACCCCGGCCTAAACAACCCCGCACCGACGCGACGGGGACGACTTCGCCATCCTCGCCGGCATTACTTTGCTGTTTCCGGTTGAAGCGAACTCCGCGAACCTGCCAACTCACCAACCGGGGATGTTGCGACGTTGTCGATGAGCCGTGTGTCCCCGAGCCAAGCCGCGACAAGCAGCCGTGCCGGTCGGTCAAGCCTTGCTAACGGCTGCAGGTCCGTTTCGCCACGCAGTTCCAGGTACTCGACCTCGCGATAGCCTGCCGCCAGAATTGCTGCACGCGCTTCATCAAGCATGGGCAGGACAGGAGAGCCGCGCGCCAGCCGCTCAGCCGTGTCGAGCAAGACCGAAGCCAGCTTTGGGGCGATGGCGCGTTGTGCTGGCGAGAGCCGGACGTTGCGCGACGATAGCGCAAGACCATCGGGTTCGCGGACCGTTGGACATGCGACCACGGCGATCGGAATGCCGAGGTCCCGAACCATGCGCCTGACAAGCTGAAGCTGCTGGAAGTCCTTTTCGCCAAAACAGGCCAAGTCAGCGCCGGTCTGCAGGAAGAGCTTGGCCACCACCGTCGCCACGCCGTCGAAATGGCCGGGCCGGAAGGCGCCGCACAGGCCCTCGCTAAGGGTGGACACCGTAACGGTCGTGGCAAAGCCAGCTGGGTACATCTCGTGTGCATCCGGCACATAGAGCAGATGTGCGCCTGTCGGCACGAGTTTGGCAGCATCTTCGTCTTCCGTCCGGGGATAGGCGGCAAGGTCGGCGGCACTGTTGAACTGCTTAGGATTGACGAACAGCGTCACGACTACCCGCTCAGCCTTCTGAAGCGCGGCACGCACGAGGCTCAGATGGCCTTCGTGCAACGCCCCCATGGTCGGCACAACGGCGACACGGGCGCCTGAGCGACGCCATCCCGCAACAACAGCGCGGAGCTCGGCAACGGTTCGAACGATCGGCACGCTCAAGTAACGTCTCCGGCCTTGGTCTCGTTGGCGTAGAGATGTTCGGCCGCCGGAAAGCGCCGTTCCCTGACGTCGGCGGCATAAGCCGCAATCGCCGCATCGGCCTGGTCGCCTAGTTCGGCGTAGCGCTTGACGAATTTCGGCCGGAAAGAAGTAAAGAGGCCGAGCATGTCGTCGCTCACCAGAATCTGCCCGTCGCAGGCTGGCGAGGCGCCGATGCCGATGGTGGGGATGGCGATCTCTGCGCTAATGCGACGTGCGAGCGGCTCGGGGACTTTCTCCAGCACCACTGAGAAAGCGCCGGCCTCCGCGACCGCAGCAGCGTCGCGCCTGATCCGCTCGGCATCGTCTCCCCGCCCCTGGACGCGGTAGCCGCCGAACATGTTGACTGCCTGCGGCGTCAAGCCGACATGGGCCATTACAGGAACGCCGCGGGCGGCGAGAAAGCCTATCGTATCGGCCATGGTCTGGCCGCCCTCGAGCTTCACCGCCGCACATCCGGTCTCTGCGATAAGGCGGGCCGCGTTGCGGAAGGCCTGCTGCGGCCCCTCTTCGTAGGAACCAAACGGCAGGTCGACGACCATCAGCGCGTGTTGCAGGCCACGGCGCACGGCTTGGCCGTGCATGATCATCATCTCGAGGCTGACCCCCAGCGTCGAGGACAGCCCGTGCATTATCATGCCGACGCTGTCCCCGACGAGAACAATATCGCAGTGTCGATCGGCCATCCTGGCGACCGGGGTTGTATAGGCAGTGAGGCAGACGAGTGGGGCCTGGCCTTTCCGCAAGCGGATATCCGGTGGCGTGATTGCCTTCGCATCACCCGTTGCGCTCAATCCAGGCCTCCCTTCCGTTGCGTTACCAACCGCCCGTGTCGCGTTTGGCATATTTTTGTGCAAGTGCGAAGAGATAAAAAATGCCGTCCAGCTGTGCGGTGTTGACGTACAGGCAGCCACGCTTACACTAAATCGATTAAAGCTCGCCGAGCTGGGGGCCGACCACGTTCGCGAATATGAAAGACCACCGAAAACGAACCGGGAAAGATAGAGCCGACGAGAAGGCCGACGAAGCCAAAGTGGACCTGATCGCGGTGGTCGTCGCCGTAAACGACGGTGAGCCCTGTCTCCTCACAGTCGGTCAGGCGGACACCTTGCCCTCCGGACCATTTGCTCTCGAGCACCGATCGCCGCAATCCGGTTTGCGGGGGTGGGTCGAACAGCAAACCGGCCATCCGCTCGGGTACATCGAGCAACTCTACACCTTCGCCGATCGGGACCGTGTCGGCCCCGAGCGCCAGCAGCGCGTCATCTCGATCAGCTATCTCGCACTCACCCGGAAGGAATGGGCAACGGCCTCATCCACATGCGGCTGGCAAAGCTGGTACGAGTATTTTCCATGGGAGGACCACCGCTCCGGCACGCCGCCGGTCGGACTCGATATTCTGCGGGCGCGCCTGATTGAATGGGCAGACGGCGCCGGCGATCCGGACAGGCAACGCGAACGCCGGCAGAGGGTGGCGATCGCCTTCGGCTTTGACGACCACCATTGGAACGAGGAGCTCACGCTCCAACGCTATGAGTTGCTCTATGAAGCAGGATTGGTCGAAGAGGCCAGCGTTGGGGAGGCTGCGCCTCCGCCTGCGACCGTCTCTGGCAAGGCGATGGTCGCTGACCATCGCCGCATCCTGGCGACAGGCATTACGCGGCTGCGCTCCAAGATCAAATACCGGCCAGTCGTGTTCGAGCTCATGAGACCGACATTCACGCTGCTCCAGCTGCAGCGAACCGTGGAAGCATTGGCTGGCAGACTGATCAACAAGCCGAACTTCCGCAGGCTTGTCGAGCAGCAAGACCTGGTCGAGGAGACTGGCGACACGTCAGTCGATACGGGTGGGCGGCCCGCGAAGCTCTATCGCTTCCGCCGTGCCGTGCTCGATGAAAGGGTTTTCGCCGGGACAAAATTGCCAATGTCTCGGGGTTGACATACCTTATAGTCAAGGTAGAAATATTCCCCTTATTGTCAGATCGAATATAATCGGAGGCGCTGATGACTGGGGCGTTACCTACGGCCGCGTCCCTGTATGAGCGTGTCCGGCGGGTGATCCCGCCAGTCGAATGGTCGGCTTTTGCCGACGACATTGAGGCGATCCTCGCGCTGAAGCGCAAGCGCAATGCAGTCATCCTGGCGCACAATTACCAGACGCCCGAGATCTTTCACTGCGTGGCTGACATCGTCGGCGACAGCTTAGCACTGGCCCGCAAGGCTGTGACGGTCGATACTGAAGTCATCGTGCTGGCCGGCGTCCATTTCATGGCCGAGACCGCCAAGCTCCTCAACCCGGGCAAGACCGTGCTCATACCCGATCTCGATGCCGGCTGCTCGCTGGCAGAGGCCATCACCGCCCAAGACGTGCGGTTGATGCGCCAACGTTATCCGGGCGTGCCGATCGTCGCCTACGTGAACACTTCCGCCGCCGTCAAAGCGGAGTCCGACATCTGCTGCACTTCGGGCAACGCTAAGATGGTGGTTGAATCGCTCGGCGTGGGGCGTGCGATCATGCTGCCGGACGAGTATCTGGCGCAAAATGTCGCCGCCGAGACACAGGTCGAGATCATCGCTTGGAAGGGTCATTGCGAGGTGCATGAGCGCTTCACCCCTGCCGACATCCGGGAATTGCGCGATGCACATCCAGGGGTCATCGTGCTCGCCCATCCCGAATGTCCGCCAGAAGTTGTCCTAGAGGCGGATTTCTCAGGCTCGACCGCCGCCATGTCGGACTATGTCGGACGAGAAACGCCGGCACGCGTGGTCCTGATGACGGAATGTTCGATGAGCGACAATATCGCGGTCGCGCACCCCGACGTCGAGTTCGTGCGCCCTTGCAATCTTTGCCCGCATATGAAGCGTATTACGCTCGCCAACATTCGCTCCGCGCTGGAGGAGAACCGGCACGAGGTCCGGATCGAGCCCGGGATCGCCGGCCGCGCGCGCCTGGCGGTCGAGCGCATGCTTTCGATATGAGCGGCGACATTCACGACATCGGCGGGGCGCCGATCATCATCGGCGCAGGCGTCGCAGGCCTGATGACGGCGCTTCACCTGGCGCCGGAGCCGGTCGTGCTTCTGTCCAACGCGCCACTGGGGACCGGGGGCTGCAGTGCGCTCGCCCAAGGCGGTCTTGCGGCAAGTCTTGGCGGCGAGGACAGCCCGGACTTTCATCTTTGCGACACACTTGGAGCCGGTGATGGGCTTTGTGACGAGGCGACGGTGCGGCGAGTTGTCCGAGCTGCGCCCAACGCGATTAAGGCCCTCGAAAACTTCGGCCTTGCCTTCGACCGCTACTCTGACGGGCAGTTGCGGCTCGGGCTTGAGGCGGCGCACTCGCATCCGCGCATCGTTCATGTCGACGGCGACGCCACGGGTCGCGAGCTGGTCCGCGCGCTCATCGCCGCGGTGCGGTGCACAGCCTCGATCACCGTCCTGGAAGACACGGAGGCTCGCCGGCTCGTCGTGGAAGACGGGGGAATCATCGCCGTGCTCGCAGTTTCGTGCACCGGCACGATCGTCTTGCCCACACGCCGGGCGGTGCTGGCGACCGGTGGCATCGGCGGCCTGTTTTGCGATACCACGAATCCGCCTGGCTCATGCGGGCACGGGCTGGCGCTCGCCGCCTGGGCCGGGGCGGAGTTCGCCGACTTGGAATTCGTGCAGTTCCACCCGACCGCGCTCGACGGTCCGCGCCGGCCGATGCCGCTGGTGAGCGAGGCGGTTCGCGGCGAAGGCGCGGTGCTCATTGACGAAGCGGGAGAACGCTTCCTGGCTGAAACGCCGGGCGGCGAGCTTGCACCTCGCGACGTGGTCGCACGTGCGGTGTGGCAACAGATCACGGGCGGGCACCGCGTGTTCCTGGACGCCCGGCAATGCCTCGGCCCGAGATTTGACAATCGCTTTCCGGCCATAGCCCATTTGTGCCGCGAGGCAGGCATCGATCCATCCGTCGACCCTATCCCAGTGCGCCCGGCAGCCCATTACCACATGGGCGGCGTTGCCGTTGACGCGGCCGGTCGCAGCTCCGTCGAGGGATTGTGGGCATGCGGCGAGGTCGCATGTACCGGCCTGCACGGCGCTAACCGCCTCGCCAGCAATTCGCTCACCGAAGCGGTGGTCACCGCGAGCTGGGTTGCTGAAAGCGTTGCCGGCACATCTCACGTTAAACGGCGGCGCGCATGTTCCACGTTCGTGCCTGCCCGGCCAGATCCTTCCTGCATCCGCCCGGTCGTCTCCACCGCGCTGGGTATCATTCGGGACGGCGACGCGCTGCGCGAGGCGGTAGCGAACTTGCTGCCGATCGCAGCTGGCAACGAGGCAGCATCCGATCCGGCCTTGGTCGCGCTTATGATCGCCATGGCAGCGCTAGGGCGCCAGGAGAGCCGTGGTTCGCACTTCCGGGCTGACTTCCCCGGGCGCGATGCAGAGACCTGCGCCGCCCGGCTGACACTGAGTGGCGCAATGCAGGGCGCGCTAGCAGTTGGGTGGCAGGCACGGACACGGAGCACCTGATATGAGACCAATCGCACCCCTTCCCTCGACCGTGATTGAACCGATCGTGCGCGGTGCCCTCCTGGAAGACCTGGGCAGATGCGGCGACCTGACCAGCGACGCGGTGATCCCGCATGATTGCACGGCCACTTTGATGCTCAAGTCGCGTCAGACGGGAATCGTCGCCGGCCTCGATCTGGTTGCGTTCGCCCTGCTGCTCGTCGAGCCTGCGATCCAAATGCAAATCTGGCGGCCGGACGGCAGCGATGTCGCAGCCGGCGAGATCATTGCCAAGTTGTGCGGACCGGCGCGTGGCCTGCTCACGGCCGAACGCACGGCGCTTAACTTTCTTTGCCGCCTGAGCGGCATTGCCACTGCCACAGCCGCGATGGTCGAGGCTGTGCGTGGCCACAAGGCAAAGATCGTGTGCACAAGAAAGACGACACCCGGTTTGCGCGCCCTTGAGAAATACGCCGTGCGTGTCGGCGGCGGCGCCAATCACCGTTTCGGGCTCGACGACGCCGTGCTGATCAAGGACAACCACATCGCCATCGCCGGCGACATTCGCACGGCAATAGAGCGAGCGCGCGCCGCCGCGGGCCATATGGTGAAGATCGAGGTCGAGGTCGACACGCTGGAGCAGCTCGATATAGCGCTCGCGCTGGGAATCGACGCAGTGCTGCTCGACAATATGTCGGTCGAAGATCTTGCGCGCGCCGTGGCGATAGTCGATGGCCGCGTCATCACCGAGGCTTCCGGTCGGGTGACACTGATCACCGCCCCGGCAATCGCGGCGACCGGAGTAGATCTCATCTCCGTCGGTTGGCTGACACACAGCGCGCCGATTCTCGACATCGGCCTGGATATGCCGGCCCGCGGGCACAGCTGCAGCCTGAACTGATGGAAACGAATAATGAAGAGCCAGCAGCCCCGGAGCAGCAGGCGAGACAAGGTGCTGCAAGAGCCTGCACCCCGAGCGGCCTGCCCTCGACGCGCTGCGGGCGCATTGCGCTGATCGATGGCTCCTCTCGGAACAGGCTCGCCGGGCGACAGACTGGGGCATGGGTTCGTGGAACCAGAAACAAAGAATGTTTGACGATGACGATTGGAACGAAGTGGGGATGAACAAAGCCCTGGAACCGATTGACGGAGTGCTGGCGCGATGGAACCGCAAAGAGGCCGAGGCTATCTACGGCATGCCGTTCAACGATCTGCTCTTTCTGGCCCAGACCATCCATCGGCAGAACTTCGATCGAAACCGGGTGCAGCTCAGCCGGCTGCTGAGCATCAAGACCGGCGGCTGTCCGGAGGATTGCGGCTATTGCAGCCAGTCTGCGCATCACGGAACTGGCCTGAAAGCGTCGAAGCTGATGGAGGTCGAGCGTGTCATCGCCGAGGCGGCCAAGGCGCGTGAGGCTGGCGCCACGCGCTATTGCATGGGCGCTGCCTGGCGAAACCCCAAGGCGCGCGACATGGACGCGGTCGTGGCGATGGTCGAGGGAGTGAAGGCGCTCGGCATGGAAACCTGCATGACTCTCGGCATGCTCGATCTTGAGCAGGCCACCCGTCTAAAGCAGGCAGGCCTCGACTACTACAACCACAACATCGACACCTCCGAGCGCCATTACGGTGAGGTCGTCTCGACCAGGACCTTCGCCGACCGGCTGGAAACGCTGGAGCACGTGCGCAAGGCCGGCATGAAGGTCTGCTGTGGAGGCATTGTCGGGATGGGAGAGGAAAAGGCCGACCGCATCGACATGCTGATCACGCTCGCAAATCTGCCTGAGCCGCCCGAAAGCGTGCCGATCAATATGCTGATCCCGATCGATGGCACGCCGCTCGGCCAGTCCAGACCCATCGATCCGATCGAGTTCGTCCGTACCATTGCGCTCGCCCGCATCTTGATGCCGAAATCCTATGTAAGGCTCTCGGCCGGTCGCACCGCCATGACCGACGAGACGCAGGCGCTGTGCTTTTTTGCCGGCGCCAACTCGATCTTCGTCGGGGACACGCTGTTGACGGCGGACAATCCCGGCGAGGACAAGGACAGGCTTCTATTTCAGCGTCTCGGCATCGAGCCGATGGAATGTGAGGCCAAATGAACGAGCCGCCGCTTGCCCGCTTTGAGGCGACCTTGCAGGGGTTGGCGCGCAAGGATCGGCTGCGGACGCTTTCGCCGCGCACCGGGCTCGATTTCTCCTCGAACGACTATCTCGGACTTGCCGCCTCAAAGAGACTTGGCGAAGCAGTCGCAGGGGCGATCGGACGAGGTACTCCGGTCGGCGCCACCGGATCGCGGCTATTGCGCGGCAATGCACCGGAACACGAGGCACTGGAGGCGGACGCGGCGGCATTCTTCGGGACCGAACGCGCGTTGTTCTTCGGCAGTGGCTACATCGCCAACCTCGCACTGCTGAGCACACTGCCGCAGAAGGGCGATCTGTTGATCCTCGACGAGCTCGCCCATGCCAGCATGCATGAAGGGGCGCGGACGGGGCGAGCCCAGTTCGTTATGGCCGGGCACAACGACGTCAACGCTGTCGAGGATGCGATCAAGCGCTGGCGCGCACATGGCGGCACAGGGCGCGTGTGGATCGCGGTCGAAAGCCTCTACAGCATGGATGGCGAATTCGCACCGTTGGAGAGCTTCGTCGCACTTGCCGATCGGCATGAGGCCTTCATTGTCGTCGACGAGGCGCATGCTACCGGCGTCTGGGGATCGTATGGCCACGGCCTTGCCGCCGCATTCGAGGGCCGCGGCAATATCATAGCCCTCCATACATGCGGCAAGGCGCTCGGAGCATCCGGCGCTCTGGTTACCGGGCCTGGAGTGCTGTGCGATTATCTCGTCAACCGTTGCCGGCCATTCATCTATGCCACCGCACCATCGCCGCTGATGGCTGTCGCGGCGCGCGAAGCGCTGGTGATCGTGTCCGAGGAGCCGACGCGCCGCGTTCAGTTGCGCGAGCGCATTTCCTTCGCGGGCTGGCAATTGGCCGAGCGCTGCGGCGTGATGCCCAGCGGCTCGCAGATCCAGCCCGTTGTCATCGGCGCCGTCGCACGCACGATGGCGCTGGCGGCAGCCTTGCAGGGGCGCGGCTTTGACATCCGCGGCATTCGTCCACCGACCGTGCCCGAGGGAACATCGCGCCTGCGCATTTCGCTGACGCTCAACGTCGACGAAGCCGACATTTCGGCCATGGTCGAGGCGCTCGCCGAAGCGTTGGCCTCGGTATGACCATGCGCCTCGTCGTCACCGGAACAGATACCGGAATAGGCAAGACCGTTTTTGCGGCCGGGCTCACCGGCCTGCTCGACGGTTTCTACTGGAAGCCGGTGCAATCGGGTCTCGACGGCGAAACCGACAGCGAGGTCATTGCCCGGCTTTCCGGCTTGCCCGCGGGGCGCGTCCTGCCGGAGGCCTATCGCCTGAAAAGCCCGCTCTCGCCGCATCGCTCGGCCGAGATCGACGGTGTCGCCATCGAAGCGGCGGATCTTGCTTTTCCGGTCTTACCGACACCGCTCGTAATCGAAGGCGCCGGCGGGCTGATGGTGCCGCTTAATCGACAGACAAAGTTCATCGATATTTTCCAGGAATGGCAACTGCCGGTCATCCTCTGCGCCCGCACCGGGCTCGGCGCCATCAATCACACCCTGCTATCGATTGAGGCCCTGCGGGCGCGATCCATTCCGCTCATAGGCATCGCCTTCATCGGCGAAGAGGTAGCCGACACGCAAAGGACAATTGTGGAGTTAGGCGGCGTGCCGCAGCTCGGCAGGCTACCGCACCTCGATCCGCTGACCGATGGAACGCTGAGGAACGCAATGGTCGCTGGCTTCGACCTTGCCCTGATCACCGGAGGCGAATGATGCCGCGGTCCCATGTCTGGCATCCATTCACCCAGCACGCGCTCGAGCCGGCGATCCCTGAAATCGTGCTGACCGAAGGCGCCTATCTTCACATGGCCGACGGCACGCGCATCCTCGACGCCATTTCCTCCTGGTGGGTGGTCACCCATGGCCACCGCCATCCCTGCATCATGAAGGCCATCGAGACAACCGCATCGAGCCTCGACCAGATCATCTTCGCCGGCTTCACCCACGAGCCAGCCGAACGGCTGGCCGAAGCGCTTGTCGCCCTCGCTCCCGCCGGCCTCGACCGGGTGTTTTATTCCGACAGTGGCTCGACCGCCGTCGAAGTCGCGTTGAAGATGGCGCTCGGTTATTTCCGCAACGTCGGCGCGCCTCGCTCGCGCATCGTCGTCATGGAGCACAGCTATCATGGCGACACGATAGGCACGATGAGCGTCGGCGCCCGCAGTGTATTCAACGCCGCCTACGAGCCTTTGCTGTTCGAGGTCGACACCATCCCCTTCCCAGCCACCGGGCGCGAGCAGGAAACCCTGGATCGGTTCGAGGCTGTGAGCCGCGACCGGCGCGCGGCTGCGCTGATCGTCGAGCCGCTGGTGCTTGGCGCCGGCGGCATGCTGATGTATCCGGCCTGGGTTCTGGCCGAGTTGAAGAAGATCGCTGAGGCCTCCGGCACGCTGCTGATCGCCGACGAAGTGATGACTGGCTGGGGACGAACCGGAACCATGTTCGCCTGCGAGCAGGCGTCCGTCTCGCCGGACATACTGTGCACCTCGAAGGGCTTGACGGGCGGCGTCATCCCACTGGCCGCCACGCTCGCCACCGAAGCCATCTTCCAGGCTCACTACTCCGAGGACCGGAAGAAGACCTTCTTTCACTCGAGCTCCTACACCGCCAATCCGATCGCTTGCGCGGCCGCACTTGCCAATGTCGAGATCTGGCGTGACGAGCCGGTGGCCGAGCGGATCGCGGCCTTGAGCGCAAAGCAGTCCGCTGGGCTGCAACGGTTCCGGGACAATCCATGTTTCACCAACTGCCGAGCCACCGGCATGATCGTTGCTCTCGACCTGCGCACCGGCTCTGCCGGCTATCTGGCCGAGATCGGGCCAAAACTGCGTGCTTTCTTCCTCGACCGCGGCATGCTCGTGCGCCCGCTCGGCAGGGTCGTCTATCTAATGCCCCCCTATTGCATCACCGGCAACGAGCTGGACAGGCTCTATGACGCCATCGAGGAGGCCGGGGAATGTTTCGGGGCGAGGCCATGAGCCGATCGTCGCGCCTCCTCGGGTTCGGTCACCATGCGCCCGCGCGCAAGGTGGAGAATTCGGAAATCGAAGACCGTCTCGGGCTTGAACCCGGCTGGATCGAGCGCCGCACCGGGATACGGTCGCGGTTCTGGGCAGCGGACGAAGACACGCTGTCGGGCCTTGCCGCCTCTGCCGGCGCGATGGCGTTGGCGAATGCCGGCCTCTACCGCAGCGACATCGGCCTGCTGTTGCTCGCGACCTCGACGCCCGATCATCTCCTTCCACCAAGCGCGCCGCTGGTCGCACATCGGCTCGGGCTCGGCCAGGCGGGCGCGGTCGACCTGACCGGCGCCTGCGCCGGCTTCATCTATGCGCTGATGTTCGCGGACGGCTTCACCCGCCTGCACGGAAAAGCGACCCTTGTCATTGCCGCCAACATCCTCAGCCGCCGCATCAATCCGGCAGAGCGCTCCAGCGCCGTGCTGTTTGCCGACGCAGCCGGCGCCGTGGTGATCGGTCCGTGCGAGGATGCCGATCGGGGCATTCTCGGGGCCGCAGTGGCTTCGGACGGCGCGCGCTACGGGCTGATCCAGATTCCTGCTGGAGGAAGCAACACACCATTCCATGGCGATCTCGACCTCGAGCAGACCCGGATGACCATCAGCGACGGCCGTGAAGTGTTCGCCAAGGCCGTGGAGATGATGACTGGCTGCTCGAGAGGTGCACTCACTGCTGCCCGAATGCGGTCGCAAGACATCGATTGGTTCGTGCCGCATCAAGCCAATGCCCGCATTTTCGATGTGGTCGGGAAAAATCTCGGAATAGCGGACCAGGCAATCGTGAAGACGATCGCCGAGTACGGCAACTCTTCCGCCGCGACGATCCCGCTCTCGCTGTCGCTCGCCCACCGCACGCAGCCGTTTCGGGCACGCGAAAAGATTCTCCTTGCGGCGGCGGGTGCCGGCCTCACCGGAGGCGCCATCATCCTCGGAATTTAGCGGTACGACGGCCATGAACAGGATTGGTCACGAATGACATTAGCAACACAGGCCCAATGCAAAAAAATACTCGCCGGCAAGTTACATGGGCGCCGGCTCGGTGAACGAGAGCGATCACCCTGCAGACGATTTTTTGTCGAGCAGGAACGATCGGCGAGGCTACCTTGCTGGGTGAAGAGTGGTTGGCGCCGGTCCAGGAAAACGGAGGTATCCGAGCTCATGCGCGCCCTCCTCATTGCGATGAGGTCATCCTAACCGATATGTCGGCCCTTCTAATCCATTGATCAACATCGTAACGGCAGTAGTGGCAGCCGTGAATTGAATAAGCGGCCCTCGAAGGCATCAATCGTCATGCAATCCGAGAAAAATACTCATCTGCCTGTCTCAACAACGCTCGCTCCGTTTCGAAACCAGGTGTTTCGCTCGATCTGGACGGCCACACAAATATCCAGCCTCGGGTGGCTCGTGCAAACGGTTGCCATCAGTTGGCTGATGGCCACGATTTCCGCTTCGGATCTGATGGTTGCACTCGTCCAGGCCGCATCAACCTTGCCGGTGTTCTTCCTCTCTATCTTGGCCGGCGCCATCGCTGACAACTTCAGCCGCCGATGGGTGATGTTTGCTGGGCACTGCCTGATAGCATTGGCGTCAACGACGCTGATGATTTCCGTGGGTCTGGGATTTGCCGGTCCCTGGTTGATTCTCGGATTAGGTTTCCTGGCCGGCTGCGGCTTTGCCTTGAATGATCCGGCCTGGCACGCTTCTGTTGGCGATATCCTTCACAAGCGCGACATCCCGGCTGCGGTGACGCTTTTGTCTGTCGGATATAACATTGTGCGCAGCGTTGGTCCGGCTTTGGGGGGCGTGGTCTTGGCATTTTTTGGACCGCTGGCCGCTTTCGCTTTGGCAGCGCTGAGCGATCTGGCGCCGCTAACTGCAATATGGCGCACCAGATGGAACGTTCGCACGTCGCCTCTCCCTCGTGAGCGAATGACGATGGCAATTCATGACGGAGTGCGCTTCACCGTCTTGTCCTTGGAAATCAGGGCGGCGGTTGCCCGTGCAGCCCTTTTCGGGTTGGCAAGCATCTCCATCCTTGCGCTGCTCCCGCTAGTCGTCCGGGATCAGCTGAAGAGCGGCCCAATCATCTACGGCATCTTGCTGGCCGGGTTCGGCATGGGTGCTTTCGTCGCCGGCATGAGCAATAGCTTTCTGAGGCGGATCACGTCTCAAAACAGGCTGGTGTCGTTCGCCTCTGTTGCTTGTGCAGCATGTTGTCTTTCCCTTGCACTCACATCGTCAGTCGCTGTGGCGGCCATTTCGCTGGCACTTGGTGGCGCGGGCTGGCTTATCACCTGGACGGGAATTGATGTGTCGGTGCAGCTGGCAAGCCCAAGGTGGGTCGTCGGCCGCACACTGTCGATCTATTACGCCTTAAGCGCAGGCGGCATGGCGGCCGGCAGCTGGATCTGGGGTACTGTCGCACAGAACTACTCCTTGGCTTCAGCTTTGGAGGGCGCCGCGGGCGCTCTGTTGCTCGTTGCAGCTGCGGGAATGTTGTTGCCGGTCCGCCCATGGGAAGAAACGGATCAGGAGAGTTCGGATTTCCACCCGCCGGAGCTGGCACTCGATTTGAAGCCCAGGAGTGGTCCCATAGTGGTCAAGGTCGAGTATCTTATATCCGAAGAGAATATCGAGGCCTTTTTGGGCTACATGCGTGCAAGGCGCCATGTTCAGAGCCGTGCCGGTGCGCGAAACTGGACACTCCAGCGCAACCTTCAAACGCCTTCGATTTGGACAGAGACATTCCGCACCCCAACCTGGATGGACTTTCTTCGCCTGAATCATCGGCTCACGGCGGCGGATAAGGAAGTCGGCCAGCGTCTCCTGGCACTGCATGAGGGAGAGCGTCCTCCGCACACAGTGCTTTCGATTGAACGAACGACTGAGGCAGCTCGAACCCGAGACTCAACAATCGTTTCTCGTCCTCCGAGGTGACGTGATCACGAAGGCGATCGCATCGTGCATTGGGATCTGCCGCGTCGGTCGACTTTGAGCAGCGAAGGCTGCATCGCCACTAGGCGAGGCTATGCGTCCGGCGCTCTCTCGCGAATACCCGTGCCGCTGCGGGCCTAAAGGGAGGGGGCGGGAACGGTCCGTTCTGGGCCAGCTTCGAGGTAGCGCTCGACGACAAGAAGGAGGGCATGGGTCTTCACGCGTACGCCGCCTGCGAACAAGCCGATCAGCATCACCTTCGACGTGTGCTTCAGCCAGCGCTTTGCAGAAGACCTGCAGGAGAATCTGACCTGTCAATCGGGGGCGAACTTTGGCCCCTAATTGGAGTGCGAATAATACTGACCCGCCTTGCATAAGCGAGACGAGGAGCGCTCGCCGGGCGGAGCTGGTCGGGGTTGCGCAGCCCGGCGAGCGCGGATTGTTTGGTCGGTGGTCCGCAGAGATCCGTCAGGCGCGGTTCTTGAAGCGCCACGATTCGTCTTCCGGTCTCGATGTCTCGCAGTGATGGGTGAGCCGGTCGAGCAGCGCCGTCGTCATCTTTGCGTCGCTGGCAAAGACACTCGGCCATTTCGCCGAATGCCAGGTTGGTGGTGACGATGACGGAGGTGCGTTCGTAGAGAAGTGGAAGAGAAGCTGCCCGCCGGCCTGGGCGAAGGGGAGATAGCCGAGTTCGTCGAGGACGACGAAGTCGAGACGGGTGAGGTAGTCAGCGATGCGTCCCTGCTTGCCGTTTCGGTGCTCCGTCTCGAGCCGGTTGACGAGATCGACGACGTTGAAGAAGCGGCAGCGGGGCTCCCGCCTGACACACCGAGCGGCGGCGCTGAATGGTGGCTTCACAGCGAACAAATGCTGACGGTATCGAACGAAAGTGTCACATATCGAACAAACGAAGCGTGTCCGAAACGTCTGCTTTTCGTGCTCTGCCTGACCCCAAAAAGCAACAAGAAGAGAGCGCGACGAAAGTTGCGCCGGGCATTTAAATGTCAGCGCGAGCTACCTCTCAGTATGGCACGTCGCTTGCTGCTCTGCATCGAACGCCGACGGCCAACCCACAAATAGCAGAGATGAATAACGGCGATTGGTTCAGAAGTGCTGAATCCTGACTGAATGAGTTTGGCTGAACAGCTGTGTGGAAGCGCAGCGGGGCAAGGCGATATGCGTTCTGCCCTTCTTTGAGCCCTTACACAGGTCGAATCTCACCTTCTTCGGACAGCGATGGCCAATCACAATTGTTTATTCCGTAAGTCCTCCGGCCGTTGAAGCAGTTCATCTTTGTACAATATAAAAGTTAGCAACGATCACTTCGGCAGTCTTAACGTTACGCGCGAATTCATCTTAACGATTCCACCTTTTAATCTTTGAATGGATATCCCGAATGAACGTAGGCAGCCTTCTTCGCTCAGTTGCGGCCCTGATCTCCGTTTCCGTCGCTCACGCGGCGGACGAAGTCTCTGCGCCGGACCCGACCGAATACGTCAAGATCTGCGATGTCTATGGTTCGGGCTACTTCCATATCCCCGGCACCGAAGCCTGCCTGCGCATCGGCGGCTACATCCGTTATGACGTCGGCCTCGGCGATGTCCGATCGTATGACGGGGCAAGAACCGCCGATGCGAGAACAGGCGAGGCTCAGGGCACCTGGCGAAACAACACGCGTTTCACGTTCAAAACTTGGACGCGCCAGGAGACCGAACTCGGCGCGCTGAAGACCTATACTGAAAACCGCGTGAATTTCGGCAACCGCAACGCTTATCCGGGCCCGGACAATCCTCAGAACTATGGCTCCAACAGCGGCGTCAAGTTGACTTCCGCCTGGATCCAGCTTGGTGGCCTTCGAGTTGGTAAGGACGCGTCGGCCTTCGACACGTTTACAGGCTACGCCGGGAATGTCCTCAATAACATACTCATTCCGTACGGCGACTTCGATACTAACGTGACCCAGTATTACTTCGATGCCGATAATGGTTTATCGGCTCTGGTTTCACTTGAACAAGGGGCGGGTGTAGTCGGTACTATCGACAGCCATGTTCCGCACGTCGTGTTCGGCGTAAAACAAACGCAGGGCTGGGGCGCGATCACCGGCGTAATCGCTCGTGATAGCAACTACGATGCTTTGGCCGGTAAGTTCCGTGTCGATGTCAATGTCACAGTTGACCTGTCGCTGTTCGGAATGGTCGGCTATGGCTCCACTCTCAACGATGACCCAACCAATGCAATCGCCGCTCACGGTCGCGGCTTCTACAAAACTTGGAGCGGCAACTGGGGTTTCTGGGCCGGCTCCACTTACACACTCGACGAGAAAACCTCATTCAACCTTCAGGTCTCGGGCAGTCAATTCAAGAACTATGGTGTGGCCGCAAACGTCGTCTACACGCTCGTTCCAGGTTTCACGGCGACGGCCGAAATCGACTACGACCACTACGACAATTTCGGCATCGGCATGGTCGACCCTTCGAACGTGAATTGGACGAAGGCTGACAAAAAAGACAGCGTCGGCGGCATCCTCAGTTTCCAACGCTCATTCTAATGGAATGAAAATCTCTCGGTGGTCGATTGCGCGACCAGTCCCGATCATCAAACAAGGTGCCGAGCGCGATCTGTCACCGTTTTGCTCACGCTTGTTCGGTCATGACTGAGATGGCGAACCGTACGATTATAGTGGTCGGCGCAGGGGTTGTTGGCCTCTGTGTGTCGCCTACAATGCCACAAAACGCGGAGCTAACGTCACGATCGTGGATCGCGATCCGGCAGGCGATAAAGCGTCTTGTGGCAATGCTGGATGTATCGCTGTTACAGAGTCCTTTCAGCGTCTGTGCCCGGTTTATGGAAAAGAGTGCCTATGTGGATACTTGATCCCCTTGGCCCATTGTCATTGAGGATCACTCATATCCCGCGCCTGCTCCCATGGCTGTGGAACTTCGCGCAGGCTGGATCGCGGGCAGAGGTGGACCGGATTTCGCGAGCCTAGCCGCGCTGAACCATCGGGTCTACGCCGATCTTGTTCCTCTGTTTGCAGATATTGGATTGAGCGGACCTTCATCGCAAGGGCGCTCTCACGGTTTACGAAAGCGAGAAAGGCTGGCATGCCGCCAGTTCCGGGTGGGAAGCAAAGCAAAGGCTTGTGTCGACGTTCGTCACCTATCGGGAGACCAGGCCAGGGAATTGGAGCCGGCGCTAGGCCCACTGGTCAAGAGCGCGATTTTGACACCTCAGTGGTCGCACGTTTCCGACCCAAAGCGGGTGGTCGACAGTCTGCGCTCCTGGCACGGCCAATGGTGCGAGAGTTCTTGCGGGCCAAGTCTCTCATGTCGCCTCAAGTCCCGAGGGCGGCACGGTTACCCTGGCTGACAGCTCTGTTTGAATGCATCCAAAATTGTCGTTGCCGCCGGCGCTTGGTCGGCAGAACTTTCTCGCCAGCTTGGCGACAATGCCCTGCTCGAAAGCGAGCGCGGTTACAACACAACAATGGCTGCACCCCAGATCGCGCTCAACCGGACGCTGATCTTTGCAGTGCACAACTTCGTGGCAGCGCCTCCTTCTATCGGTTTACGTATCGGCGATGCGGCCGAGTTCGGCGGATTGCAAGCCAGCCCGAATTTTGCTCGCTCGAAAGGCTTGGTTGAGCTTGCAAAGGCTTATCTCCCGGTCCTGGATGGCCATGGCGGCATGGTGTGGAGCGGTCAGCGGCCCGCGACCCCGGATACCCTTGCCGGTCATCAGCCGCTCCGCGACCTACGCTCACATTCCGTATGCGTTCGGGTACGGTCACCTCGGCCTCACACAAGGTCCAACCACCGGCAAACTGGTTGGCGATCTGCTGTCCGGGCGTGACCCGCCAATCCGACTCGAACCCTATACAATTGAGCGCTTCAGTGCCGCCGGGCGGCACAACTAGTCGGAAAGCTGATCGTTCCCATCAATAGGAACGTAATCATGAGCGATTCCAACCCACTTCACAGACGACAAGCTGCAGGGGCCCTTGGCGGCCGCGGCCGGGAGCGCAGCACAGCTCTGCCAGGAGCCCGGCGCTGTCACAGTGGCGAGCTTTTGAGCCAGGCGATCCGGAATGTCGCGATGCATTTCGCGTAAGTCGGCTTGATGACGATTGGCAGTGTTGATCATCAATGGGTTTAGTGTGGCCACCAGCCACACAGCGGTGGTCGGTGACAAGATGCGTTTGCCCTCCAGCGAAACCACTGCCTGTCAGTTTGATCGAGCGTGATTCCGCGTTGCGCGATTTGCATGGGCCCGGTTCTTAACCGCATTTGATGGTCCGCATTCATATCGTAGATGCGCTCATCGAAACAATCGATTTTACGGAGAATAACGAACATGAAAAAAGCGTTTCTCGGGACGTTTTGAGGACGACATCAGCGACATGAAGTACAGAGCGGACATCACCGGTCTACGGGCCGTCGCCGTTGTTACTGTTGTCCTGTATCATGCTGGCTTTTCAGCGGTCAGCGGCGGGTTCGTCGGGGTCGACATCTTCTTTGTGATCTCCGGCTTCCTGATAACGTCCGACATCATCGAGCGGACCGAGAGAGGCGAATTCTCGCTGCTGGACTTCTATCACCGCCGCGCTCGACGGATTTTCCCGGCCCTCTTCGCGATGCTCGCCGCCTGTTTTGCGATGGCGTGGTTTGTGTTGCCGCCGGGAGAGTTCATTGGGTTCGGCAACAGCGCCATCGCCGCCGCGATTTCGTCCAGCAACTTCTTTTTTTACCGCAGCACCAACTATTTTACTGAAGCCGCGAACTCGCTCCCGCTGCTGCACACATGGTCGCTGGCCGTCGAGGAGCAGTTTTACTTGCTGTGGCCTTTGGCAGTCATACTCATGATGCGATGGCTGAGACCTTGGGCGTCAATCATTGTCGCAACGCTATTCGTCATGTCCATCTACGCCGCTCAGCACTGGCTCCAGAGCGACCCGCCCTTTGTATTCTACATGCTTCCGACGCGCGCTTGGGAACTGCTTGCGGGCGGGCTGATCGCGCTGCCTGTGGCTAAGGCAATGAAGCCAAACCAAACGATTGCGGAACTCCTCGCTGCCTCGGGTCTGGCGCTCATCACGGCTTCACTTTTGCTGATCGATCAGGATACGCCATTTGCTGGCCTCCACGCGCTTGCTCCCTGCATTGGAGCGGCGCTCATCATCGCCGCCGGCTTTCACCGCGAAACAATCGTCTCAAAAGCGCTGTCGATCGGCCCTGCCGGCTTCATCGGCCTGACTTCCTATTCGCTCTACCTCTGGCACTGGCCGTTGCTGGTCTTTGCTGGCATCTATCAAAATCGCGAATTGCTCGTCTCCGAACGTGTCGCTATCGTAATGGCCGCGCTGCTCGTCTCAGCGCTCTCATGGCGCTTTGTCGAGCGCCCGTTCCGCCGGAGAGCTACAGGTTGGACGTGGCTGGTACCGACCGCCGGCGCAACGGCTGCGGTGTGCTGTCTGTCTCTGGCCATCATCAACAGCTCCGGCTTCCCCAGTCGGGGCCCTGACGGCGGCCCGTCTGTTCAAGCACTGAGAGCGGAAAGGGCCAAGTTCGAAGTATCTTCCTGCCTCGAGCGTGGCCGGCTCATCCCCAAAACGGGCGAATGCCTCCTCGGCTCCGGCAATATCGCTCCGACGATCGTTTTGTGGGGCGATTCTCAGGCTGCCCATCTTGCCCCTTCTTTAAGCGAGGCCGCCCGGACCACAGGCGTGCGCGTCAGACAGATTACAAAAGCGGGGTGCGCTCCTTTCCCCAACATGACGATGCTTCCCGCCAGTCCATTGACAGCGGATTGCCCGGCCTTCAATTCGTCCGCGCTCCAATCGGTGCTTGCCGATCGCAACGTCACACTCGTGATCCTGGCAGGCCGCTGGAACACCTACTCGGGGCGTGGAGGCAGCTTCCTTTCGAAGGATGGAAGCTGGCCTTCGCAGGAGGCTTCCAAAGCGAACTTCACGTCCGCCATTAAAGAGACCGCGGCCGCACTGGCGACCCGTGGCATCAAGACCGCTGTGGTTGGGCCAGCCCCAGAACCGCCCACCGATGTGCTGACTTGCCTTATCCGTGCGGACTTCATGAATGGCGATGCGCCGTGCTCCACCATGCCGGCCGAGAGATCTTGGCAGAACAATCAAATCGTCACGGATCTGCTGCCACGAACCGTACAATTCGTCCCCATAGTCCCAGCTTTGTGTGGGCAGGATAAGTGCCCGCTGAAATCAGGTGAAGACGTCTTCTACCTTGACGCGATCCACCTTTCGCGGGCGAGCCGGCATATCCTCGCCCCCATTTTCGCTAAGGTCATCTCTTCGCCAGCCAAGGATATGAATCAACCAAGCCAAAACAGCGAAGAGCGTTAACCCGAGTTCGAGCCCTGCGATTCCTTCACTTCGCTTGACAAGATAGGGCCCACCTGTCCAACCTAAGGCATTCACCAGGGGAGTCCCGGCAAGGGGCTGAGATACTGCTGGCTATCGCGGCGCAGTGACCCGTTGAACCTGATCCAGTTCATACTGGCGTAGGGACGGTGCAAGCGCTTTGCGGGAGTTCACGCCCGAGGTCCTGTTTCGGCAGGTCAACAGAAGCGTCTTTTCATCCTTCCGGCACAGAACTGGGTCTCCAATGCAATGAGCAAAGGAGCCTCAAGATGAATGCCCTCACCCCCGCCGTTTCGACGGGACCACTGCCCGCCTCGCGGAAAATCCACAAGCCCGGTGCAATCCACCCGCAGATCAGGGTGCCGATGCGCGAAATCTCCGTCCATCCAACGGCCGGCGAGCCGCCCGTCATCGTCTACGATCCGTCCGGCCCCTATACCGACCCGACAGTCGAAACCAGCATCGAAAACGGTCTTGCCCGGCTTCGCCACGAATGGATCATGGCGCGCGGCGATGTCGAGGCCTATGACGGCCGCCACGTGCGGCCGGAGGACAATGGGTTCGCGACGGGTGAGCGCCTGACGCCGGAATTTCCCATTCGCAACCGGCCGCTCAGGGCCAAGCAGGGCAAGGCGGTCACCCAGCTTGCCTATGCGCGCGCGGGCATCATCACGCCCGAAATGGAGTTCGTCGCCATCCGCGAGAACCTCGGCCGCGAGGTCCTGCGCAGCAAGCTTGAGCGCGACGGCGAGGCCTTTGGCGCGGCGATCCCCGACTTCGTCACGCCCGAATTCGTGCGCGATGAGGTGGCTCGAGGGCGCGCAATCATTCCCGCCAACATCAATCATCCCGAGAGCGAGCCGATGATCATCGGCCGCAATTTCCTGGTCAAGATCAACGCCAATATCGGCAATTCGGCGGTCACATCGTCGATGGCCGAAGAGGTCGAAAAGATGGTCTGGGCGATCCGCTGGGGTGCCGATACTGTGATGGACCTGTCGACCGGCCGCAACATCCACAACATCCGCGATTGGATCGTCCGCAATGCGCCGATGCCGATCGGCACGGTGCCGCTCTACCAGGCGCTCGAAAAGGTCGGCGGCATCGCGGAGGACCTGACCTGGGAGGTCTACCGCGACACACTGATCGAACAGGCCGAACAGGGTGTCGACTATTTCACCATCCACGCCGGCGTGCGGCTGCATTACATCCCGCTGACCGTCGACAGGGTCACGGGCATCGTCTCGCGCGGTGGATCGATCATGGCCAAATGGTGCCTGCACCATCACCGCGAGAGCTTCCTCTACGAGCATTTCGCGGAAATCTGCGACATCGCCAGAGCCTATGACGTGTCCTTCTCGCTTGGTGACGGTCTTCGTCCCGGCTCGATTGCCGACGCTAATGACGCGGCGCAATTCGCAGAGCTGGAGACGCTCGGCGAGCTGACGCGGATCGCCTGGGCCAAGGATTGCCAGGTGATGATCGAGGGCCCCGGCCACGTGCCGATGCACAAGATCAAGCAGAACATGGACAAACAACTCGCCGTCTGCGGCGAGGCGCCGTTCTATACGCTTGGACCACTGACGACCGACATTGCGCCGGGTTATGATCACATCACCTCTGGCATTGGCGCCGCCATGATCGGCTGGTTCGGCACCGCCATGCTTTGCTACGTCACGCCCAAGGAACATCTCGGCCTTCCCGATCGCAACGACGTCAAGACCGGCGTGATCACCTATAAGATCGCGGCGCATGCCGCCGACCTGGCGAAGGGGCATCCGGCGGCGAAAGTCAGGGATGACGCCCTTTCCCGCGCGCGCTTCGAGTTCCGCTGGGAGGACCAGTTCAACCTTTCGCTCGATCCCGAAACGGCGCGCTCGTTCCACGACCAGACCTTGCCCAAGGAAGCGCACAAGGTGGCGCATTTCTGCTCGATGTGCGGGCCGAAATTTTGCTCCATGCGCATCTCCCATGACATCCGCGCCGAGGCGCAGAAGGAAGGCATGGCGGCCATGGCGGAGAAATATCGCGCGGGTGGCGATCTCTATATGCCGGTCGAAACGCCCGGGGCGGAAGACCACGCTTTGGCGCAGGAGACGCGCTGAGCCATGCGCCGCGTCCTTGTCAAAGGCGCCGGTGTGGCAGGCCTCACCGTCGCCCATGAATTAGCCGCGCGGGGTGCGTCCGTCACGGTTGCTGAAATTCGGAGCCAGATGGGCGGCAATGCGTCATGGTCTGCAGGCGGCATGTTAGCGCCATGGTGCGAGCGCGAGAGCGCCGAGCAACAGGTGCTGGATCTCGGACGCGGCGCCGCCGACTGGTGGGATGCCGTTCTGCCCGGCCAGGCGACGCGGGCGGGAACGCTCGTCGTCGCGCCGCCGCGCGATGTGGGCGAGCTCGACCGCTTCGCCAGCCGCACCTCGGGCCATCGCTGGCTGGGCGAGGAGGACATCGCAAAGCTGGAGCCCGACCTCGCCGGCCGTTTCAAGCGGGGCCTGTTCTTCCCTGGCGAAGCGCATCTCGACCCGCGCCGGGTGATGACGGCGCTTCATGACAAGCTCGTCGCGATGGGCGTCGACTTCCGTTTCGCAATCGACGGCCAAGGCCTTCCCGGTTTCGAATGCGAGGTCGACTGCCGGGGGATCGCGGCGGACGACGCGGCGCTGCGCGGCGTTCGCGGCGAGATGCTGATCCTGCGCACGCCGGATATCTCGCTGTCTCGCCCCGTCCGGCTGCTGCATCCGCGCTTTCCGCTCTACATCGTTCCGCGCGTCGATCACCATTTCATGGCCGGCGCGACGATGATCGAAAGCGATGCGGTCGGCCCGGTCACCGTCCGTTCCATGATGGAGCTGGCGGGCGCTGCCTGCGCCCTCCATCCGGCCTTTGGCGAGGCGGCAATCGTCGAAACGAGCGCCGGTGTCCGCCCAGCCTTTGCCGATAATTTGCCACGCATCGAAACGCTCGGAAACGGCGTCGCGATCAACGGACTTTATCGCCATGGTTTCCTGCTTGCGCCTGCCATGGCGCGGCAGGCCGCTGACATCCTCTTCGATATCGACAAACGCGTAGGAGCTTGCGCATGAAACTGATCGTTAACGGAGAAGCCCTGGACAGCGCCGCCGCAACGCTGGCGGCGCTACTTGCCGAGCTTGACTATGAAGGCGACTGGCTGGCGACAGCCGTCAATAGCGACCTCATACACAAAGCCGAACGAGCGGAATTCCGATTGAACGACGGCGATCGGATCGAAATCCTTTCGCCCATGCAGGGAGGCTAGACATGTTCGATCTCCTCGGAGCGGCACTGCCTTCGCGCCTGCTTCTCGGCACCGCCCAGTATCCTTCGCCGGCCATCCTCGTCGATGCGGTCAAGACGTCGGGTGCCTCGGTGGTGACGGTCTCGCTGCGCCGTGAAATGGCCGGTGGCAGGGGCGGCGAGAAATTCTGGTCACTGGTCAACTCGCTGGGCGTGAAGATCCTGCCCAACACGGCCGGCTGTCACTCCGTGAAGGAAGCCGTCACCACCGCGAAGATGGCGCGCGAGGTCTTTGGCACGCCCTGGATCAAGCTCGAAGTGATCGGCAACCATGACACGCTCCAACCGGACGTGTTCGGCCTGGTCGAAGCTGCCCGCATCCTGTGCGAAGACGGTTTCACGGTGTTCCCGTATACCACCGACGACCTCGTTGTGGCCGAGCGGCTGCTGGAAGCGGGCTGCGAGGTCTTGATGCCGTGGTGCGCACCGATCGGTTCCGCCCTCGGGCCGATCAACATCATGGCGCTGCGCTCGATGCGCGGACATTTCCCAGGCGTCCCGCTGATCGTCGATGCGGGGTTGGGACGACCGTCGCATGCGGCGACCGTCATGGAGCTGGGTTTTGACGCCGTGCTCGTGAACACGGCGGTCGCCAAGGCGGCCGATCCGGTCGGCATGGCGCGTGCTTTCGGCAAGGCGGTCGACGCCGGTCGTGAGGCTTTCGGTTCGGGAATGCTCGAACCGCGTGACGTCGCCGTGCCGTCGACGCCGACGATCGGCAAGGCGTTTTTCTCATGAAGCTTGATCCCTTCTACCTGATCGTTGACAGCGCTAGCTGGATCGAGCGATTGGCGCCGCTCGGTGTCAGGCTGGTGCAGCTCCGTATAAAGACCACGGATGAGGCCGGGCTGCGCACTGAAATCGGCAAGGCAAAGGCCCTGTGTGCCGAGCAACAATGCCAGCTCATCGTAAACGATCATTGGCGCCTGGCAATCGAAGAAGGCTGCGACTTCGTCCACCTCGGCCAAGAGGATTTGCAGAGCGCCGACCTCTTGGCGATACGGGCAGCCGGCGTGAAGCTCGGACTGAGCACGCATAATCATATCGAGCTGGAAACGGCCACGGCGGCCGAACCAGCCTACATCGCGCTCGGCCCCATCTACCCGACCATCCTGAAGAAGATGAAATGGGCGCCGCAAGGACTCGAACGGATCACCGCGTGGAAGCGCCGGGTAGCACCTGTCCCATTGGTCGCCATTGGAGGCCTCAATCCTGACCGGCTCGACGGTGTCTTTGCGGCTGGGGCGGACAGCGCGGCGGTGGTAACCGACATCACGCTCAACGCCGACCCCGAAGCGCGCACGCGGGAATGGATCGAAAAGACGGACCAATGGCGCTGATGCGAGACCCTTATGTGCTCGTCGTCGGCGGGTCGGACTCCAGCGGAGGCGCCGGAATTGCCCGCGACATCGAGACGATCTCGTCACTTGGCGTGCGTACCTGCCTTGCTGTTACCGCGGTGACGGTGCAGACGCACGAGGCCGTCAACGAGATCCATCATTCGCCACCGGGCCTGGTGGCCGACCAGATGCGCGCCGCGCTGCAGGCGAACCAGGTGGCGGTCATCAAAATCGGCATGCTCGCAAGGGCCGAGACCGTCGCGGCTGTCGCGGCCGTTCTGCGTGAAAATCCACAAGTGCCGGTGATCCTCGACCCGGTGCTGGCCTCCACGTCAGGTCGGGCGCTTCTTGAAGCCGATGCCGTCGCCGTCATCAAGCGTAAGCTGATGCCGCTTTGCCGTCTGGTCACACCCAATCTCATCGAGTTGGCGCTCCTTGCCGGCGCGGAGCAGGCGGTCGACGAGGATGACGCGGTCGTGCAAGGCCAGGAACTCTTGGCCGCCGGAGCGCAGGCCCTGCTGATCAAGGGCGGCCATGCATCGGGACCTCGATCGACCGATATTCTGTTGCGCTCCGATCGGGAACCTATCCGCGTCGACATGCCCCGCCTTGCCGCGTCATTGCGCGGGACTGGCTGCATGCTAGCCAGCGCGATTGCGGCGCATCTGGCGAAGGCGAACTCGCTCGAAGCAAGTGCACGCGAAGGCAAGCTGTTTGTTTTCGAGAAGCTGCAGAAAAAGGCGGCCACCTCTAACGAGCAGCCCTGATCAGCCTCTCAGCAAGCCTTGTCTTTTGAGCGATGATCTCTGATCCTTCATAGGAAAGGTGGCCGCTGTCTAGGTAGAGGATTTTGTCATCGATCTCGGTTCTGCATTTTGTGTCGTCGCAGAGAAAGTCGTGGTAAGAGACAACCTCTACGTCAGCTTTCACAGCCACTTGGTTCAAGAGCTCAAGAGTGCGGGATCGCATCCGGCGGTAGTCGGCGACATAGATTTCGCAATCACTGTGCCGCCCGAGCATAAGACTTCCTCTCCCCTTTCGCTCAAGGCAATCGCTGATGTCGAAGCCTGCGACTGGCGGGGGAGCAACTACGACCACTCGCCTGCCCAAAGCGCGAACGGCCTCGATGAGGGACTTGATGCCCTCAACGGCTCCATCTACCGAAGTGTCAACTTCGGTGAATGTCCGGTCACGCCTCTTAAGCAGCATGAAGTCTTTGGAGTCAGCGACGTCAAATGGGCTGGTAATGACAACGGTCTTTATACCCGGCCGATTTTTCAGGATACCCAAAACACTGTCATTGAAGCGAATACAGTCCTCAGCGAAGGAGGGAGACGCTGCGCGATTGAAGGCAGCAACGCCTATGGCGGGGGAGCACCCGCTCATGGTGAGCTGAGCGAGGCCGGCCTCCCCGATGGTCTTGGCCAAGCCGGGAACCAGTGCCATGGCAAATGAATCGCCCCAGACCAGCAATTCGGGCCTGTCCGTCGTCTGGCAGGCCTCCGGAATGGCCTGGGGAGGCGATCCAGATGTGAGGTCACATGCCCTTGCCAGGCCGTAATTGATGCGTGGCCTCTCGGAAAGGCCAACCCTACTTTCGGCTGCGCCAATGTCGACTGACGGTGCGAAGCCGAGAAGAACCGTTGCGGCAACGAGTCCAAAGGCCATCCGTCCACGAGATGCGAAGAATCCCTGCCGGAACGGCTTTTCCACGAAACGGTGAAGAACTAAACTTGCTACAACCGAGAAGGCAACTGCAGCATAGATCGCAAGAGCGGGAGGCTCTGCCAGCCAAGCAGCCCGCACATATACAAGCACCGGCCAATGGACCAGATAGAGCGAGTACGAGATGTCCCCGATCCTCGCCATGCTTCGAACCGCCACATTATCCCTGCTGGGCGACAGCAGGAGGATCAGGGTTGCCAAGCACACCAAAGCGGCATCCACGATCGGGTTCTGCGAAACAAGTCCAATGGGAATAAGGAGGATAAGCACGAGCGCCGGGAGGCGCAGCGCCGCAAGCTTGGCTGCGACGCGAGCGCTGGCGGGAAGCAATGCCCCGAGCGAACCAATCCCTATTTCCCAAAAGCGGGTCGGCAAAAGATAAAATGCAGCATATGGGTGACGAATGGCCACGTAGAGACACAGTGCGAGGCTGGCAACCAGGAGCAAACCAACCGCGGTGAGCCGCCATCTCTTGGGAGCCAAGGCCAAGAAAGCAGGAAGCAGCAGATAACACTGCTCCTCGACAGCGAGCGACCAGAAATGCAGGAGAGGCTTCGTTTCGGCGGATTTGCCGAAATAGTCCGCCTGATTCCAGAGAACGATGTTGCCGGTGAATGTGAGCGCCCCGAGGACCTGACTTCGGAAGTCGCGCAGACCCACGTCTGACAGGAAGAAGGGTGCAGCGATCGTCGTAAGCGCAATGACCACATAGGCCGTGGGCAACAGGCGCTTCGCACGACGATAATAGAATTCCCAAAAGCTGAACCGTGACTGCTCAAACTGAGTCGCGAGGAGGCTGGTGATCAGAAAGCCTGAAATTACGAAGAAAATATCAACGCCGAGATAACCAAACGGCGAGATTTGGGTATGAAAGAGGACAACCAGCAGGACAGATAGACCCCGCAAGGCCTGGACATCGGCTCGAAACTGTCGCGGCATAAAATACCTGATGAAATTCCCGCTTTAATCGGATGAACCGAGGCCTAGGCGCGCTGGTCAGCCGGGTCTCTGCACCAAGGATGTGAAAACGTGCCCTTCTAGGATCATCCACTGGATCGATTTCGGCCGATCTGCGGGCACTCGCTCATAACACAACGAAGAAGGTTGCCGGCAGCAGGTGTCGGCGTACTTGCTTGCTTTCGGTTTATTGTTGTTCCTCTAATGTAGCATGCCCGCTGATTTGTAAAATCGATTGGTTGAATGCCATACATCCAGACTATGTATCGCTTGCACGAGTCACCGGATAAGTCTGCCCGCGGTGACGCAGTTCATCGCATTTGGCCGGCCGACAATCGGAAGCAGCACCCGAGATTAGCGCCGCCAGGCCGGCCCGGCCTGCCACAGGAACTCAAATCCTTGCGCACCCTGGAGCGAAACCAGTTCGGCATCCTGCCCGACTACAACAGCCGAGATGGCCGGGTGTTGCGCAACGAACTGTGGCCGGAGGATCTTTCCGGTTACCTTGCCCTCGCCCACAACGGACAGTCGCTACTCGCGCTCCAGTAAAATTCAGCGGCGGCTGGAAGCTGTGGCAGCAGTGCACCTTCGGCCGATTTCACCCAAAACGCTGCCGCGTCGACCAGATGCTCCGAGGCGAGGATGTCGGTGCTCGCTTGATGCGGTCACGGTTGCCACATCGAGACTCGCCGGCAACAGCTTCGACACGGGGCGGCCCTGAGCTGCTTGAGGAGGGCGAACGGTTCAATGGCAAGCCGCCGAAGGGAGGCGTCCTCAGCGGCATCGCGGATTGCACGTGAATGCATCCACAACGTGAATGTTCTTAATTGAAGCAATCTATTTCTCTTGTTGACGGATGATGAATATGAAGGCGTCACGACGCCGACGAGGCGATCTGCCACACCAGGGCAATCGGGGCAACGACCACGTATTCGGCGCAGATAGCTTGGACCATCTATCCGGTGAGAATGGCCGCTACAAACCGCATACCGTCGGTGAGGACAAGCTCAGCGGCGGTCCCGACGAGGATTCCTTTACGCGCCGACGTGAAGTCCTGCGCGACGCGCTGGTCGTATGCCGAATTGTTCGGCGTGGCTGCGATGATGTTGCAACATCACAGTTGCGACCGCAGTTCCCGCCATGCCAACCGCAAATGATAAACTCAGTTCAAGTCCAGGAGCGAAAGCAATATGCATCGTCGTAATCTGATCAAAGGGTTCGTTGCACTCGGCGCGTGTCCCATTTGCGCTGATGCCGCTGGGGCGGCGAGCACCCATTGGGGATATGCCGGCCCGGCCGGGCCTGAACACTGGGGCGATCTGGATAAGAGAAATTTCGTCTGCTCGGCGGGCACACAGCAATCGCCGATCGATATCAAGGGCGCGGTCAAAGCGGATATTCCGCACATCGCCATCGGTTGGCACAAGGGCGGCGGCAGAATGGTGAACAACGGCCACACCATCCAAGTCAACCTGCCGCAAGGCAGCACCCTCACCCGCGGGGATCGTGTCTACGAACTGATCCAGTTCCATTTCCATGCGCCGAGCGAACACTACGTGGCAGGCAAGAATTTTCCGATGGAAGTGCATTTTGTCCATAAGGACACCGACAGCGACACTCTGGGTGTGCTGGGCGTGTTTCTGGCGCCTGGCGCGACAAATGCCAGCTTCGCCAGCCTTGCTGCAGCATTTCCCGCAACATCAGGCGAAGAGGCAGCCGTCGACGAGGTCGACCCGAACGGGCTTCTGCCGGCTTCGCTTGGCTACTGGACATATGAAGGATCTTTGACGACGCCGCCATGCACCGAAAACGTCGACTGGATGGTGGCGACGGAACCGGTTGAGGTCGACCCAGCGGACATCGAGCGATTTACCTCGCTCTATCCCCGGAACGCGCGCCCTATCCGTTCACCCAATCGGCGCTTCATCCTGGGCCTCAGCTGAGGCCCCTGCCGAGTGAGGGGTCGAAGCACCGCCCCGCGACATATTCATCTGCTTCCAAGATCGCAAGGATGTGCTCCGCGTCGCGGAGGCGCCCCTTGGGCGCTCATTCTGGTCCTGGAAGCGGACCAAGACCAAATTCGGCAACGGTCTCAGCCGTCCTTACAAGGAGAGAGGTAGGCGTGGCTTTCCTGTTCCAGCAGCATCCGGCCGCATACCGAACCCGGGGGGCGCTAGAATTCACGTCGGACCTTCGCCAGGCGTGCACCACGGATCAAACGCCGTTTCCTTGGGAAACATGGCTCGGTTCCGAGGCAATTCTAATTGCCCTAGCCGCCTCGATTGCGCTCTTGGTCGGGACGCAGTGGCAGGCCCCCCAGATCAACGACGCGGTCCTAAGCCAGCTGCGAACCATTCAGATCAACGATGCATTGCTCCAGTGGGACGTCGCCCGCGCTCGAACCGACATGGCATTGGATTTCCGTTCGGTTGCGTCTACCGGACAGGCGCTGCAACGCAATGTCGAAAACTTGCAACGCCATCTCGAGCTTTCGCCCGATGAGAGCTCCGGGGAATCCGCACTGCTCGCGCAGCTTAAAAGCTCGATCAAAAACACACAGGCTGCCATCTCAGCCTTGGTCAAGCAAAATCAGCTTATGAAAAGCTCTCTCGCAGACCTTGCTCGCGCGATTTTTCGCCCTGGGGAGGCACCGTCGGGCAGGCTTGAACTTTCCAAGCTAGTGGTGTTCTCGTCCGAATCGGGGCGCATCCTCGCCTCACACATGGATCAGCCTCTCGACCGATTTGCTGCCAGCCAGGCCCGGGCTGCCGCGGATGTTATGGGCAAGGCCGGCGCTGCCGCGTCTTCTTTATGGAGGTTGGATCAAGCTGCCAATCAGATCGCATCTCTCGACACCTCCTCCAAGGCCGCCGAACTGGAGCGAGAGCATCTGAAAGGCTACAGCCTGGCCAGCGCGCAAGCGCAGCGTGCGCGATTTTTCTTTGGCTTGCTGTCCATATGCATCTGCTTGTTTGCGATCGTTCGCTCCTCCAGACAGCATCTGCGGACGAACCGACTGAAAAGGCGGTTGGAGCTTGAAGAGGCAATGAGTGAGATCGAAGCTTGCTTCAACGACAGTAGAGCAAAGAACGACGCAGCGCGCTTTTCCACCGAAGCAGCGCTTAGACTCTTTCGACGCGTTTTCGATGCGGATCAATGCGCGCTTGCTCTGGTTGATCCGAGCCTCAGCAGGCATACCGAGTGCTTTGTGGCAAACACGTGCATACCCGTCTGGAACGTCGCACTTGTTGATGAAGTCGTTTCACTTGTCCGCGCCGGACGGCCAGTGTTTCGCGTCGTGCCTGCGGCCGAAGTGGTTCGGACGGCCATAGGCAGTTCCGGTGTTTGCCAAATTGTTGCTTGCAGGACCTCCGATCAGCAGGCTGCGGTTTGCATCCTTGTTTTTGAAGGAGATCGCTCACTCCCCTCAGCTGACGACCTCCGGGTTCTTGCCAGTGCTATTGCGCGTTTGAGCAGCCATCTTGAAATGCAACGTGTAAATGCCGAACGCGAGCTTCTGGTGAGTCGATGGGAGCATTTGGAAAGGCTGAGGACCGTCGGCACGATCGCAAGCGGCGCCACACATGAGTTCAACAATATTTTAGGCGCAATAATCGGATATTCGGAGATTGCCCAAGGTCTTGTTCGCCGCCCCTCTAGAATTCGGAACCACATCGACCAAATCATCTTAGCTGGACACCGAGCCAAGCTGATCGTTGACCAGATCTTGTCACTTAGCCGAAAGCGAAAGCGCGCGGCAGTGCCTTTCAACGTTTCCGAGATTGTTATGGATCTTGTGCCATTGCTACGGATTACGGTTCGTGCGGGTGTTCAGTTGAACTTCAAGATCAACGAGTGGCAATCGGTGGTCGAGGGCAGCCCAACCGAGATACAGCAGATCCTTATGAATCTGTGCAAGAACGCGTCGGAGGCTGTCTTGAACCAGGGCCGTGTCGAGATTAGCGTTTCTCGCGCCCAGGTGTACCAAACAAAGCCGCTCGCTCAGGGCACTTTGAGACCTGGAGATTACGTTCTCCTGTCCATCAGCGACAATGGCCCAGGAATTGCAAGTTCGGTACTTCCGCATGTCTTTGAACCCTTTTTTACCACCCGCTCTCGCCTCGGCGGGACCGGCCTGGGTCTTGCTGCGGTTGACAGGCACGTGAGCGCGCTCGCAGGATGCCTTGACGTCACCTCGGCTGTTGGCCGAGGTACTCGCTTCGATATCTATTTACCGGCCTCCGAGGAGGAGCCAGTCAGCGCTGACATCGCTGTCGGCTCATACGACGGATCACTTGGCAACGGAGAAATCATTGCAGTCGTGGAGCCCGACCCAGCAGAGTTGGGGATCTACAAGAAGAAGATCTCCGCGCTGGGTTATAAGCCGGTCGGCTTCGCGACCTTCGAAAGTCTTTGCGGCTGGATCGAGAGCGGGAAGGCAGCCGACCTGATGATTTTGGGTAGAGCGCCTTTCCTCGAGCGAGGACAGGCCGAACCCGTATGCCCCACCCTCATGGCGGTGCCTGTCATAGTCGTGGGCGAAATCGACCCCATGCCGGTCACATCTGCGAATCAGGGCCTCGTCCTTTGGCTAGCGAAGCCGGTCTCGTCCCGGACAATGGAGCATGCGGTTCGTACAATGATGATGGCATAATGCCGCCGACTCGCTCGGGCTCCTTGCGTATTCCGACGAAGCCGGCCATCGATTCCGATTTGAAGCCGGCCAGTCATTCCGATTTCATTCCGGCCGGTGT
>NZ_JBVVQH010000021.1:0-141200 GCF_055811115.1 Mesorhizobium sp. WSM4832
CCTACTCCCCTACCCCTCCCCTAACTACGCATCCTTCTCGGCCTGCTCGTTCACCGGGCCCGGCTCGACCTTCGCCTCTGCGGCCGCCTTCGGACCACCCTTGGCGACACCGACCATCGCCGGCCGCAGCACGCGCTCGCCGATCGAATAGCCCGGCTGCACTACCTGGACGACGGTGCCGGCCGGAACCTCCGGATTTGGCACCTCGTACATCGCCTGGTGGAAATTCGGATCGAACTTCTCGCCTTCTGGCGCGAGTTTCTTCACGCCGTGACGCTCCAGCGCGGCAAGCATGGCGCGCTCGGTAAGGTCGACACCTTCGATCAGCGATTTGAAGCCGGCGTCGCCGCTTGTCTTCGCATCGGCCGGGATCGCGTCCAGCGCACGGCGCAGATTGTCGGACACCGACAGCATGTCGCGTGCGAAATTGGCGACAGCATAGGCACGGGCGTCCTGCACGTCGCGCGCGGTACGCCGCCGTAAATTCTCCATTTCGGCCGCGACGCGCAGCGCGCGGTCCTTCAATTCCTCGTTTTCCTTCAGCAGCCGCACAAGCGCTTCGTAGTCGCCGTCGACGCCACCTTCCGTACGCTCCGCGGACGCCTCGGTTGCTTCCATATCTTCGGGCGTGCGTTCGTCTTTTGTCTGGTCGCTCATCGCGTTTCCCGTCATTCGGATTGGTCTGGATTTGCGCCCGATATCGAGGTTTGGAGGCCAAAAATCAAGGGGTAAGCGCTGGTGGTCGATGCAAGACTATCGTTTCAAGTTAATTCAAATTTTACCGTACCGGGCAGCTTTGCTTGCACTTGAGCGCTCGTGCGGGAACCATGGACGGGCTGCAGGAGTTTCGAAGCCGACACAGGATTTTGGGACGATGACCGGCAACAACGGCAACAGGCGCGCCGACCTCGCCAACGATATCAGGCGGCAGGCGGGCAGCGAAGCGACGAAGCGCTTGCTGCGCACCTTGCCGGCATTTCGCCTGGAAAAAGAGGTGCCCAAGCAGTTGCGCGACCTGCTTGACCGCCTGGAGGGCGCCGAGACGAAGACTGCGAGCGGCAGGCGCCGCACGCCGCGGTTTAAGAGCAATCCAGGAAAAGCGTGAAGCGGTCGGGTTCGGCGACTTCGCCGTAACTTTTCGTCCGGAAATTGCGTCAGAATCAGGAGATCGAGCGGTTTCGTCGTTTCCGTGAAACGGTGAACCGCTCTAAAGGCCTCATGCATGTCGCCCAGAAGCGCCTGAATCCGTTTCCGCACGACGCGCTTTAAGCCGCCTTCCTGTCGTCGCGCATCAGCGCTTCGCCATGGCGGATCTCGGTGCCGAGCACCTTCAGGCATTCCCGCATGAAGGCGGCAAGGCCCGGCCAGCCCTTGGCTGACACCAGATTGCCGTCGACATGCGCTCCTGTCGGAGCGACATCGATATAGATGCCTCCGGCAAGCGTCACTTCCGGCTCGCAATAATGCAGCGCCGCGACTTCCTTGCCGCGCACCACCCCGTCGACCGCGATCAGGATCTGCACGCCGTGGCAGATGGTGAAGATCGGCTTGCCGGTCTCATGGAAGTGCCTGACCAGCGCCTGCACTCGCTTGTCGATGCGGATATATTCCGGCCCGCGCCCGCCCGCCGCGTAGACCGCGTCGTAGTCGGCCGGATTCACTTCGGCGAAGGTCTTGTTGAGGATGTAATCGTGGCCGGGCTTTTCGGTATAGGTCTGGTGACCCTCGAAGTCGTGCAACGAGGTCTTCAGCACATCGCCCGCTTTCTTGTCGGGACACACCACATGGACTGTGTGGCCGACCGCGTGCATGGCCTGCTCAAAGACGAAAATCTCGTATTCCTCGCTGAACTCGCCAACGAGCATCAGTATTTTCTTGCCTGCCATGCCGATTTCCTCCCTTAGCTGGCTATTTATTCCGGACCCAAAATAATAGCCCCGATCCTAAGGGCAGGACGGCGGGAGGGGAAGTGCAAACGAGCGCGTTCCGAGCTTGTCAGCCGGGGCGCTTACGCCGCCAGGAATATTTCGGACCCTTGGGCTCCGGCTCCACGGCCGGCTGGTAATAGACCGGCAGGCCGCCGGTGCGGCCTTCCTCCAGGCGCTTCAACAGCACCGGATTGGAGACCTCGAACTCGTCGAAGCCAAGCCGCAGCATATGCGGCAGCTGGTCGACCAGCACCTGGCCGGTGGCCCGCACCGCACCCTTGAAATTATGCCGGGCCCGCAGCAATTCACCCTTGGAAAAAGAACGGCCATCATTGAAAGCCGGAAAGGCGAGCGCCACCAGCGACAGCTGATCCAACAGGCCGGTTATCTTGTCGAGCTCGTCGCCGGGCTGCAGCAGCACGCCGATGCGCTCGCGCGCCGACTTGCGGACCTCTTCATCGAGCCCGAGAAAGGCCTGCAGCGGCAGGATGAAACGGCCATTGCCGGCAAGCGCCTCGGCGCCTTCGGCGTGGATCCACTCATCCTCGCGAAAACCGTCCAGGGTCCAAAGGCGGGTCCCCGCTGTCGTCGATCCAGTCATCAAGATTCCTAAAAGTTCCAAAGAGCCCAAGCGAGCCGGCAGGCGGCCAGCAGCCGTCGCTTGCCGGCATCACGCGAATAGCGATATACCCTAAAGCGAGGCGTCGGTCAGCGACTTCTCCAGGTCGGAGAGATGGATGCCGCACTCGGTCTTGGCGTGCCCTGCCCAGCGGCCGCTGCGTGCATCCTCGCCGGGCTGCACCGGCTGCGTGCAGGGGAAACAGCCGATCGACAGATAGCCATAGGCGACCAGCGGATTTTCGCGCAGCGCATGCCCGCGCATGTAGGCGGCCTGGTCCGATGTCGTCCAATGCGCCAGCGGATTGATGCGGATGCGCGAGCCGACCGCCTCGAAGACCGGCAGTGACTGGCGCGTCGAAGCCTGGAAGCGCTTGCGCCCGGTGAACCAGGCGCGGAACGGCTCGACGCCGCGTGCCAGCGGCTCGACCTTGCGCACGTTGCAGCAGGCGTCGGTGTTGGTTTCGTGCAGTCTGCCGGTCGGATCGACGCGTTCGAGCGCCGCTTCCTCCGGCTTGATCACCCTGACGTCCGTCAGGCCGAAATCGGCCACCAGCGCGTCGCGGTAGCCCAGCGTTTCCTCGAAATGCTTGCCGGTATCGAGGAAGATAACCGGCAGCGAGCGGTCGATCTCCGAAATCATGTGCAAGAGCACCGCCGAGTCCGCGCCGAAGGACGATACGGCGGCAACCTCGCCGCGGAAGGTCTCGCGCGCCGCGCGTTCTATGATCTCGATCGGCTTCAGATGGCCGAGCAACGCGTCGAGCCCCGCCGCTTCGGCGGCAACGCCGGCTTCGACGTCGTCAATACGGTCAAGCGGCCTTGGTTTCGCCAGCATAGAGCGCCTCCTTGAACGGCGCGGGACCGACACGGCGGTAGGCGTCGATAAAACGTTCATCGGGATTGAGCCGAAGGCCGAGATAGGTATCGACGATCTGCTCGATGGCATCGGTGATCTCTTCCGAGGAGAAGCCGCGGCCGATGATCTCGCCCACGGACGTGTTCTCGTCGGCTGAGCCGCCAAGCGTCACCTGGTAGAGCTCGGTGCCCTTCTTCTCGACGCCGAGGATACCGATATGGCCGACATGATGGTGGCCGCAGGCATTGATGCAGCCTGAGATCTTGAGCTTCAATTCGCCGATCTCGCGTTGCCGCTCCAGCGAAGCGAAACGGCGCGAGATTTCCTGCGCCACGGGGATGGAGCGCGCCGTGGCCAGCGCGCAATAGTCGAGGCCCGGGCAAGAGATGATGTCGCTGATCAGGTTGGAATTGGCCGTCGCCAGCCCGATCTCAACCAGCGCGTCGTAGACCGCCTTGAGGTCGGCGCGCGCCACATGCGGCAGGATCAGGTTCTGCTCATGGCTGACGCGCAGCTCGTCGAAGGCGTATTTCTCGGCGATGTCGGCGACCGCTTCCATCTGGCTGTCGGAGGCGTCGCCGGGCACCTCGCCGATGCCCTTGAGCGAGATCGTCACCGCCGCATAGTCGGGATGGCGATGGGTCACCACGTTCTGGTCCAGCCATTCCGAGAAGCTTTTGGAATCGAGCCGCGCCTGCTTCACCGCCGTATCGCCTTCCGGCCGGTCGGGCAGTGCCGGCGGCGCGAAATAGGCATTGATCGCCTGGATGTCGGCTTCCGGCAGCTTCAGCTCGGCGTCCTTCAGTTCCTGCCACTCGGCTTCGACCTGGCGCGTGATCTCCTCGACGCCGGTCTCATGGACCAGGATCTTGATGCGCGCCTTGAACTTGTTGTCGCGGCGGCCATAGAGGTTGTACACGCGCAGGATCGCCGTGCAGTAGGACAGGAGGTCCGCTTCCGGCAGGAAGTCGCGGATCTTTTTCGCCACCATCGGCGTACGGCCCTGGCCGCCGCCGACATAGACGGCGAAGCCCAGCTCGCCCGCCGCGTTCTTCTTCAGATGCAGGCCGATATCGTGCGTCTGGATGGCGGCGCGGTCGCGCTCGGCACCCGTCACGGCGATCTTGAACTTGCGCGGCAGGTACGAGAACTCCGGATGCACCGACGACCACTGGCGCAGGATTTCCGCATAGGGGCGCGGATCGGCGACCTCGTCGGCGGCGGCGCCCGCGAAATGGTCGGCGGTGACGTTGCGGATGCAGTTGCCGCTGGTCTGGATGGCGTGCATCTCGACGCTGGCGAGATCGGCCAGGATCGCGGGAATGTCGGACAGCGCCGGCCAGTTGAACTGGATGTTCTGGCGCGTGGTGAAATGGCCGTAGCCCTTGTCGTATTTGCGCGCGATATGGCCGAGCATGCGCAATTGCCGGCTGTTCAGCGTGCCGTAGGGCACCGCGATGCGCAGCATATAGGCGTGCAGCTGCAGATAGACGCCGTTCATCAGCCGGAGCGGCCGGAACTGGTCCTCGGTGATCTCGCCGGCAAGCCGGCGTTGCACCTGGTCGCTGAACTCAGCGACACGGGCGTGAACGAAGTCTTGGTCGAACTCGTCGTAACGGTACATGCTTGGTCTTTCCGGGCGCGTCCGCCCGTTTTCCTGTGTTCTATGCCGCCCGGGCGGGTTGCGGGTTCGCCTGCTTGCCGATGTCGGTGCGGATGGTCGGACCCGCGGCGCGGATCTTCTCGCGCAACCGCACCGGTTCGACCAAACCATCGACCACTGTGACGTCGATCAGGTTGACGTCGACCACCTCGTTGTTGGCGCCGGCCGCGGCACCGATCGCTTCCAGCCGGTCCTCCGCCGCCTTGTCATGGGCAATGTCGGCATGGCCGACCGTTTCCGCCCACCCGCCATCGGCGCACCAGACGGCGATGCCGTCGGAGAGCCTGTTCGCGGTCAGAACCTTCATTGCTCAACTCCTTCGGCGACGGCTGAAGCCGCGCCCTCATGCTTACCTGCCGCGAGCGGCTCGGATTGTTCGAAGTTTGCGCCGGCGACCGCGTCGCCGATGATGGTCATCACCGGTCCGGTGAGGTCGGCGCGCTCCTCCAGCGACGGCAGGTCGGCAAGCGTGCCGTGGAAACGGCGGCGGCTGACGAGGCTAGCATTCTCGACGACGGCGACCGCGGTGTCCGGCGACAGCCCCGCTTCGATCAGCCGGCCGGCGACTTCGGCAGCGACCGAACGGCCCATATAGACGGCGACGGTCGCGCCCGAGATGGCGAGCTTGGCCCAGTCGGGCAGCGAGTTGCCCTTGAGGTCGTGGCCGGTGGTGAACACCATCGAGGACGAAACACCGCGCAGCGTCAGCGGCAGTTCGAAATCGGCGGCGGCGGCGAAGGCGGCGGTGACGCCTGGAACCACCTCATAGGCGATCCCTGCCTCGCGCAGTGCGGCCATTTCCTCGCCGGCGCGGCCAAACACCAGCGGATCGCCGGACTTGAGCCTCACCACGCGCTTGCCGGCGCGGCCAAGCTCGATGAGCAGTGCGTTGATCTCTTCCTGGCTCTTGGTATGGCAACCCTTGCGCTTGCCGACCGGCAGGCGCTCGGCATCGCGGCGGCCCATGGCGACGATCGCCTCCGGCACCAGCGCGTCGTAGACGATGGCATCGGCTTCCATCAGCAGGCGATGCGCGCGCAGCGTCAAAAGATCCTCGGCGCCCGGACCGGCGCCGACCAGCGCGATGTGGCCCTCGGCCGGTGCATTGGCATTCAGAAGATCGAGCGCAGCACCGTGCGCCTCGGCGAATTCCCCGGCTTCGATTGCCTTGGCTGGAGCACCGGCGAAGAAATCGCTCCAGAACCGCCGGCGGCGATTGCCCCTCGGCAGCGTCTCGGCGGCGGCGCGGAAGGACGCGGCAAGGGCTGCCAGCCGGCCGAGCGAGGGTGACAACATGCGGTCGATACGCCCGCGCAGCATCTGCGCCAGGATCGGTCCGGCCCCTTCGGTGCCGATCGCGATGGCGACTGGCGCCCGGTTGACCAGCGCCGGCGTGAAGAAATCGCAGAGTTCCGGACGGTCCACTGCATTGACCGGGATGCCGAGCCGGCGCGCATCCTCGACGACGCGGCGGTCGAGTGCCTCATCGGCGCTAGCTGCGAACACGAGCGCCGAACCTTGGAGATGTGCGGCCTCGTAGGGGGTCTTGATATGAACGGCGCCGGTCGATGCGATGAAATCCAGCACGCCGCCGCTGGCATTGTCGGCCACGATGCGCAGCACCGCGCTCGATTGCGAAAGCAGCCGTGCCTTGGCAAGCGCTTCCTCGCCATTGCCCACGATGGCCACGGCTTCGCCGTCGACCCGCATGAAGACGGGAAAGGCATTGAGCTTGGCGTTGGCTGGCGACATGACGATAAGCAATATTGAAACAGTTTGGCAGTTTTACGCGGGCGCGCCGAAAACCAGAAGGCAAGCACTCGCGCATCCCTCGGGGGCAGGCAATCGCTTTTTCGCAACTGCGAAGGGCAGGAGAAAAAAATTCTATTTTGTGGCGAAGGCCGCCCGGGCGCCCCGTGTAAGCACGTTGATCCGTCGTAATTTTTAGCGCAATGCCCGACAGGGAGCAAAATAGTTTTTTCTAAATTCTACTAAGTTAGTAGATTAAAGCCGCCTCCGGTTAAATCACCGATCAATGAGCCTGCGCGCAGGGCAGGTGGCCCTTTGCCGTTATCTGGAACAATCACGCTTCGCGGCACGTTGGGCTACCGATCTATTCTGTCGATCGAGCCTCGATCGACAGCCGGGCAAGCAAGGAGGAACGCCATGGGCATCAAGCTGAAACACGGACTGTGGGTTGTCGTGGCCGATGGCGAAAAGGCGCTCTTCCTGCGCAACCAGGGCGGCAACAAGTTCCCGAATTTGGAAGTGGTGCATGAGATGGAGCAGGACAACCCTGCCACGCGCGAGCAAGGCACCGACAAGCCGGGCCGTTACGGCAACGAGGGACCTCGCAGCGCCATCGAGGAGACCGATTGGCATCGCCTGAACAAGGAACGTTTCGCTGTCGACATTGCCGACCGGCTCTACAAGCTCGCGCATCGCGGCGAGTTCGACGCGGTCGTGCTGATCGCGCCGCCGCAGGTTCTTGGCGAGATGCGCCAGAAACTGCACAAGGAGGTCGGCGAGAAAGTGCAGGCCGAAATCCCCAAGACGCTCACCAACCACACGATTTCGGATATCGAGAACCTGCTGCAGACGGCGTAAGCGACAAACCGCGTCCTTGGCCGGATCGTGTCTCGCGGCCATCCCCTTGGCGGGGCGGGCGCCGATTCTCCGTTGCGCGCTACCGGCAGCGTCGATTTCTGCACGACAGCGGTTGCATCATCGCCGCCCCCTCCACCATATTGCCGAAGGCGACAGCCTCGGCGGGCGCCCATCCGACATCCCGTTTTGGAAAGGCGCTCCATAGACAATGCCGCATGACACGCCCCTTATCGCCACCATCGTCGCCGGTCTGGGGCTGGCTTTCGTCTTCGGAGCCTTGGCCAACCGCTTCCGCATCCCGCCGCTTGTCGGTTATCTTGTCGCCGGCGTGCTTGTCGGCCCGAACACGCCGGGCTTCGTCGCCGACGCCGGCCTTGCCAATGAGCTCGCGGAAATCGGCGTCATCCTGCTGATGTTTGGCGTCGGCCTGCATTTTTCGCTGAAGGACCTTCTGTCCGTCCGCGCCATCGCCGTGCCGGGCGCCATCGTCCAGATCGGCTTTGCGACGCTGCTGGGCGTCGGGCTTGCCTGGTTGCTCGGCTGGTCGCTGGGCGCCGGCCTGGTCTTCGGCCTGGCGCTTTCGGTCGCCTCGACCGTGGTGCTTTTGCGCGCCTTGCAGGAGCGGCGGCTGATCGAGACCGAACGCGGCCGCATCGCCGTCGGCTGGCTGATCGTCGAGGATCTCGCCATGGTGCTGGCGCTGGTGCTTTTGCCTGCGCTCGCCGGCGTGCTCGGCGGCCAGCCGCAGGTCGATGACCATGCGAGCCTGCTCTCGCTGCCAGCCAGCTACGGCATATGGGGCGTGGTCGGCATCACGCTCGCCAAAGTCGCCGCCTTCGTCGTCGTCATGCTGGTGGTCGGCCGCAGGGTCATTCCGTGGATCCTGCATTACGTCGCCCACACAGGCTCTCGGGAACTGTTCCGGCTGGCGGTGCTCGCCATCGCGCTCGGCGTCGCCTTCGGCGCGGCAAAGCTGTTCGGCGTCTCGCTGGCGCTGGGCGCCTTCTTCGCCGGCATGATCATGAGCGAGTCCGAGCTCAGCCACCGTGCGGCGGAGGAATCGCTGCCGCTGCGCGACGCCTTCTCGGTACTGTTCTTCGTCTCGGTCGGTATGCTGTTCGACCCGTTTAGCCTGATCAGCAATGGTTGGCCGATCCTCGCGACGCTGGCCATCATCGTCATCGGCAAGTCGATCGCGGCTTTCATCATCGTCGTCACCTTCCGTTATCCGATCGCGACGGCGCTGATGATTTCGGCGAGCCTTGCCCAGATTGGCGAATTCTCCTTCATCCTGGCCGAGCTTGGCGTCGGCCTGAAACTGCTGCCCGAGCAGGGCCGCGACCTGATCCTCGCGGGCGCCATCCTGTCGATCCTGCTCAATCCGCTGATGTTCCTGATCGTCGACTGGATGAAGCCGTGGCTGGAAAAGCGCGCCGGCAAGGCAATGCCGGTCGAAGAGGCAAGGCCTATCGGCCCGGCGACCGAGCCCGGCCAGGTCGCGTCGGTCCATGCCGTTCCGGGAAAGGAAGACGGCCCGCCGCCAAAGACGGCGCTTGCCGGCCATTCCATCCTGATCGGTTATGGCCGGGTCGGCAGCCTCGTGGGTGCCGCGCTGAAGGAAGCCGCCCTGCCCTTCCTGGTCATCGAGGATGCCGACAAGACGCTGGCGAAGCTGAAGGCCGACGGCGTGGAAACCGTCGCCGGCAACGCCGCCAATGCGGACGTCTTCTCGGCCGCGAATCCGGAAGGCGCGAAGCGGCTGATCCTCGCCATCCCCAACGCCTTCGAGGCGGGACAGGTTGTGCTCAGGGCCCGCGCGGCCAATCCGGGGATCAATGTCATTGCGCGCGCCCATTCCGACGCCGAGGTCGACCACCTGAAAGGCCTGGGGGCGGATACCGTGATCATGGGCGAGCGCGAGATCGCCCGCGGCATCGTCGAGGTGGTGACCGGCAAGACCGCCGATCCGGCCGGTCCTGCCATGGAGATCAATCCGCAGCCCGCCTGATGTTTGTCAGGCGACGAACGCCGAACCGCCGTTTTGCGCGATATCGCTGAGATATCTTGCCGGCGGCTTGCCCAGCGCTTTTTTGAACATGGTGATGAAGGCGGTGACGGATTCATAGCCGAGATCGCCCGAGACTTGCTGCACGCTGGCACCGGCGGACAGTTCCCTAAGCGCGACGATCAGGTGCAGTTGCTGGCGCCAGCGCCCGAAGCTTAAGCCGGTCTCTCTCACGACAAGACGCGCCAGGCTGCTCTCGCTGAGCGCGACACGGTCTGCCCATTCCGCCAGGGTGCTGCGATCGGCGGGATCGTCGGCCAGCGCCTCGGCGATCCGCCTTAGCCGCGGCTCGGCCGAAAGCGGCAGGTGCAATTGCTGAACAGGCATGAGCGGCAGCTCGGCGAGCAGGACCTTTCCCAGGAACTCGCACCTTGCATCGCCCGGTGCGCAGTCCGAAAGTTCGATGATCAGCTCGCGCAACAGCGGCGAGATCGAAAGCGTGCAGCATCGGTCCGGCAGGTCGGCAGCGCCCGGCTCGATATAGACGAAGAAAATCCGGGCATTGGCCGTCGCGACGTTGCTGTGTTGCATGCCGCCGGGAATCCACACGCCGCAATGCGGCGGCACCATCCAAAGCCCGCTCGGAACGCGGCAGGTGACGCCGCCGCCGAGCGCGAAGACGAGCTGCGCTTTGCGATGCCAGTGCTCGGGCACTTCTGCCCTGGCCTCGGTCACGTCGACGCCAACGGCGATCGCCGGAGCGGCCGTCATCGACATCGAAGTCCAGCCAGGGCCAGCGGAGCGGTTGTCTCATGATTGACTTCTTTTAGCTATTGAATGCCATGATAGTTAAATTCTTCGATCCGGGAAGTCGATAGTCTCCGGCTTGCGCAATGGCGGCGCCAGTCGATCGCGTTGCCGGCTGCGCAAGCAACAAGAGGTACGATTCATGCTCGCCCTGGTCACATCTCCCGATAGCGCCGCCGGTCTGAGGCTCGCCGAGTTCCAGGAACCTCGACCCATGGCCAACGAGGCGCTTGTCTCGGTTCACGCAACATCGCTGAACCGCGGCGAACTGCGCCTGCTCGCCATCCGTCCGGATGGCTTCGTACCCGGCCAGGACATCGTCGGCATTGTCGAACGCGCGGCAGCCGATGGTTCCGGCCCGGCAGCAGGCGCCCGTGTTGCGGCTTTGGTCGACCAGGCCGGCTGGGCCGAACGTATCGCCGTTCCGACCGACCGCCTTGCCGCAATACCCGACGGAGTCAGCTTCGCCTCCGCCGCCACGCTTCCGGTGGCGGGCACGACGGCGCTGAGAACCTTGCGTCATGGCGGAGACCTGGCCGGCCAGCGGGTCCTGATCACCGGCGCGAGCGGCGCGGTCGGCCGCTTCCAGATCCAGATCGCCCGCGAGCAGCGCGCTTCGGTGACGGCGATCGCTTCAGCCCGGCACCACGATGATCTTCGCAATCTGGGCGCCGGCCAGGTCGTCGAGTCGATCGAACTGGCCGAGGGGCCGTTTTCGCTGATCACTGAGTCGGTCGGCGGCAAAAGCCTCGCTGAGGCGATCGAACGGGTCGCGCCCGGCGGGACCATCGTCATGTTCGGTTCGAGCAGCGGCGAGCTCACGCCGATCGGATTCCGTCAATTCGTTCCGGGTCACGAAGGCGCGAGGCTGCAGACCTTCGCCTATTACACGTCCGGCTCAGCCATCGGCGCCGACATCGCCCGGCTGCTTGGCTTGGTCGCGGCCGGCCGGCTGGAAACCCGCGTCGCCTTGACCATGCCATGGACGGACATCGGCCAAGCCCTGGACGCGCTGCGGCAGCGCAGCTTCAGCGGCAAGGCTGTTCTCACAATGGCCTGAAGCTAATGCATGTCGCCCAAACGTGCGCAGCGGTTTTGGGACAACGACATGCACAAACAAAGAGCTAAAGCGCGTCGCCCTGAATCCCCTTCAGCGCAACGCGCTTTAGCCGCTCATACGTGCTGGCCGCCATTGATGTGGATTTCCGAGCCGGTCACGTAGGACGCCTGGCCGGAACACAGGAAGAAGATGATGTCGGCGACTTCCGAAGTGGCGCCGAGTCGCCGCAGCGGGATCGTCTCGACGATCTTGTCGGTGCCGGGCGACAGGATCGCGGTGTCGATCTCGCCCGGCGCGATCGCGTTGACGCGGATGCCGTGCGGCCCGAAGTCATGCGCCATCTCGCGCGTCAGCGAGCCCAGCGCTGCCTTCGACGTCGCATAGGCCGTGCCGGCGAAGGGATGCACACGCGTGCCGGCGATCGAGGTGACGTTGACGATCGAACCCTTGGCGGCGGCGAGTTCCTTGAACAGCCCCCTTGCCAGCATGATCGGCGCGAAGAAATTGACCTGGAACACGTCGCGCCAGACATGCATCGGCGTCTCGATCGAATCCATGCGGCTGCCGGTCCTGAGCTTTGGCGAAATGCCGGCATTGTTGACCAGCGCGTGCAATTGCCCGCCATGCGCCTCCAGCCGATGGCGGATTTCCGAAACGGCAATCCCGACATCCTCCTGGTCGGCGAGGTCGACCTTGATGTGGTCCTCCGGTCCGGCCGGCCACGGGCAGTCCTCGGCGAAAGCCTGGCGCGAGCACGTGATGACGCGCCAGCCTTCGCGCGAAAAGCGCTTCACCGTGGCATGGCCGATGCCACGGCTGGCGCCGGTGAGCACAATGGTTTTTCTGCTGTCGGTTTCGGCCATGGGCTTGGTCTCCGGCCGGACATGTAGCCGAAGGCGCTTGCCATTACGAGAGGTGAAGTTGCCGCCGCAACCATGATCCCGGAAAGTGGGTTCCGGTTTCCGGAAAAGATCATGGTCAAAAAAGAAGCTGAAACCATTCCGATCCCGTCGGAATGGGCTTCAGCCGCCGCCGAGGATATCGAGGATAGAGGTCTGTCGCTTTTTCGTCGGGCCGCCGACATTGCCGGGCGGCACCGGATGCTTGATCGAGCCGGTTTCCCCGCTGTCGCTAGGCATGCCAAAGCCGCCGGCATCGACCGTTTCGGCCGGTTGTGTGGCCCGCACCTGGCGCGGCGCCGGCGCCTGGGCGACAGGCTGTGACTGGCCAACGGCGGCCGGCGGCGCGGGCGGCGGCTGCGAGGCGTCCGCCGACGGGATCTCGTCCGGCACGATCGTATCGGATGGCGTCGACTTCCAGGTGCCGGGCAGCGGCCTGACCGGCACGCCTTCATGCGCGGCGACCATGAATTCGTGCCAGGCCTGCGCCGGCAACGCGCCGCCGGTGACCTTCTTCATCGGGCTGCCGTCGTCATTGCCGAACCACACGCCCGTGGTGAGATTGGCGGTGTAGCCGACAAACCAGGCGTCGCGCGAGTTCTGGCTGGTGCCGGTCTTGCCGGCCGAGGGCCAGTTGAACGCCGCCTTCCTGGCAGTGCCGACCTCGACGGTGCCGGTCATCATCGAGTTCATCATGCCGACGATGTCCGCCTTGACGACGCGCGGCGCGCCGCCGCCACTGTTCTCGTAGAGCACCTTGCCGCTGGCGGTGGTGATGCGCTGGATGAAGTGGATATCCGGCTTGTAGCCGCCATTGGCGAAAGGCACATAGGCCGAGGTCAATTCCAGCGGCGTCACTTCCGAAGTGCCAAGCGCGATCGAGGTGTTGGACTGCAGGTCGGACTGGATGCCCATGCGGTGCGCTGCTTCCACTACGGCGTCGGGCCCGACCTCCATGGTGAGCTGCGCCGCCACCGAGTTGAGCGACTTGGCCAGGGCCGTCGCCAACGTGACCTTGCCGTAATACTTGCCGCCGTAATTGTCGGGCGTCCATTTGCCTATTTTGATCGGCGCGTCGTTGCGCACGCTGTCCGGCGTGCGGCCGGCTTCGAGCGCCGCCATGTAGACGAAGGGCTTGAAGGCCGAGCCCGGCTGCCGGCGCGCTTCCGAAGCGCGGTCGAACTGGCTGGTCGAATAGTCGTAGCCGCCGACCATGGCGCGCACCGCGCCGGAATCGTCGATCGACACCAGCGCCCCTTGCGTGACGTTGAGCTTCTTGCCGCTCTCGTCGACCAGCCGGCGGATCGACTGTTCGGCAAGCTTTTGCAGGTTCAGGTCCACGGTAGTGTCGATGACGATGTCGCCGCGCACATCGCCGATGAGATCGGGCAGTTCCTCCATGACCGTGTCGGCGACATAGTTTTCGGAACCGGTCCAGTAGGACGGCGCGCGCGTCGCCGGCGCGCTCAGCGCCACCTTGTATTCCTTGTCGCTGATCTTGCCTTCCCCGCGCATGGCCGCGAGCACGAGCTGCGCGCGTTCCTCGGCCGCCTTCGGGTCGCGCGCCGGCGAAAGCTTGGACGGCGCCTTGAGCAGGCCCGCCAGAAGCGCAGCCTCCGACAGGGTCACGTCGCGCGAGCTCTTGCCGAAATAGCGCCGCGAAGCCGCCTCCACGCCATAGGCGCCCGAACCGAAATAAACCCGGTTGAGGTACATTTCGAGGATCTGGTCCTTGCTGTGCTTATGCTCCAGCCACAGCGCCAGGAGCACTTCCTGCACCTTGCGCTCCAGCGTGCGGTCCGGCGTCAGGAACAGGTTCTTCGCCAGCTGCTGGGTCAGCGTCGAGCCGCCCTGCGAGAAATGTCGGCCGATGAGGTTGGTGACCATAGCGCGCGACAGGCCGATCGGATCGATGCCGAAATGCGAATAAAAGCGGCGGTCCTCGATGGCCACGACGGCTTCCGGGATATAGGGCGACATTTCATGCAGGCCGACGGCCTCGCCGCCCGACATGCCGCGATTGGCGATCAGCCCGCCATCGACCGAGACGATCTTGATGTTGGGCGCGCGGTCCGGGATCGACCATGTGGTGGCCGCCGGCATCTTGGCGCCGTAATAGACAACGATGCCGGCCGCCGCGATGCCGCCCCAGATGCACAGCACGAAGCACCAGTAGACCAGACGGGTGGCAACGCCGAGCAGCCCCCGCCGGTTGCGATCGCGGCCACGACCGCGTGATTTCGCCTTGGCGGACTTGCCTTTTGCAGCGGATTTACGGGCACGCGGCACGACGCGATCCTCCTCGCTCACCGAAAAGCCATCGGAGGATTTCGCCCGCGGCGAGCCCTCGAAGCTCGGTTCGATGCGACTGTCTCTGCGGTTCGCCATGCGCTCTTGCTTGCCTGCCCCGGTGCCGATGGCGTTCGGGTGCAGAGTAGATGCGGCGGTTTAAAGGCGCGTTAAAGCAGGGTTTATGCAGCCTTTTGAAATTCCTTACGATTTTCTGAATCCGCTAGGTTGGCGGCGGCTGGCGACGGCTCAAAGGCCCGCGGCCTTGGCGAGATAGGGTGCGAGGGCCAACGCATAGGTGGCCGTAAGATGATGATTGTCGCGCAGGACGACGATGTTGCCGACCACCGCGGAGCAGCTGTCCTTGCCGCATAGCGCGTCGTTCATGTCGACCATTGTCACCCCCGCTACGGACCGGGCGGCGAGCGCGTAGATGTTTTCGCGCTCGACCTCGCTGCGTGGATTGACGCATTTGCCGGGATCGGTTCCGAGGCAATTGCGTGGATCGAACAGGCTGAAGGGCGTGTTGCGGATCGCGACGACGCGCACGCCCTGTCCGGCCAGCTCGTTCCAGACGCTGCGCAACCCCTCGATCATCGCATCCTGCGTAACGCTGGCGTAGTTGCTCTGGCTGGTGATCGCGAAATCGGGCTTCAACTTCGCGATTTCGGCGAGAACCCTCTCCCGCCATATCGCGCATTGCTCATACGGCTTGCCGTCGTCAAGGATGGCAACCGGGTTACCGGGCATGCCGCCTTGGTGAAGGTGACGAGCTTCCACTTCCTGTCTTTGGCGATTTTGTCGACTGCCGGTATCCATTGCGCCGCATGGGAGTCGCCCATCACGACAATGGTCCTCGTGCCCGCCGGGTCCCCGAGCAGGCAACCGGTCGCGTCGGTCCCCTTCTGCTCCTGATGACATTTCATCCGGTAGATGACAGGCACGTCGGCGCCGATCTTGCTGAGGGGAGGTAGTGGTTTGATGCCGCCGGGTACGGCAGCGTTCGCCAGCAAGGCGGCAGGCCCCGGATAATTCATCGTTCCGATCAGGCCGATGTCGATGGGCTGCCGGTCGATCGCGTAGACGAGCCCGCCGGCCGCAGCCACGCACAGCCCCACCGCCACCGTGCCGTCGATCAGCGGCCGCCATTCCATGGATGAACGCGAATGGCGATAGGGCTGTTCGACGAAGCGATAGGAAAGACCGGAAACGAGCAGGGTGGCGATGATCAGCAGAAGACCATCGACCAGGCCGATCGCGCCTCGCTGCGCCACATAGAATATGATCAGCGGCCAATGCCACAGATAGATCGAATAGGAGCGGTCCCCGATATAGCGCAGCACGGTCGTATCCAGGCCGCGGAAGCGACCGATGCGTATACCGCCGGCCGCAATGATCAGGGTCGCGCCGAGCGTCGGCAGCAGCGCATTGAAGCCTGGGAAGTCGGTCGACCTTGAAAACAGGATCGCCGATGCAAATACCGCCAACAAGCCGGCGATAGCCATCGCTGTCCGCACACGCCGGTCCGGCTGGAACCAGTCGAGGGTCAGCGCCAGGAGCCCGCCAAGGGCCAATTCCCACATCCGAGTGTGGGTGACGAAATAGGCCCATGCCGGATCGGATCGGGTGAGAGCGACGGAAGCCGCGAGCGAACCAGCCAAGACCAAGCCGAGCACGGTAATGAGCGTCTGGATCGGTGAATACCCGCGACGCCTGGCCCACCAAAGCGCCCCGATCATCAGCACCGGCCAGACGATGTAGAACTGCTCCTCGATCGACAGCGACCAGAAGTGCTGCACGGGGCTCGGCGCGTCCTCGGCGCCGAGATAATCCACGGCCTGCTCGGCAAGCCGCCAGTTCTGCACGTAGAGCGCGCTCGCCATCACCTGTTTGGCGGTTTCTTCCCACCATGCGTCCGACACGAACAGCAGCGTTCCCGCGAGCGTGACCAAGAGCGCGGCGATCGCCGCCGGCAGCAACCGCCTGACCCGGCGGCTGTAAAAGCCGACAAGCGAGATGCCGCCATCGCTGAGCGCCATACGGGTGAGCAGGCCGGTGATGAGGAAGCCGGAGATGACGAAGAAGATATCGACGCCGACATAACCGCCGGGAAGCGCTGCCGGCCAGATGTGGAAGATCACCACAAAGGCCACGGCGAGCCCGCGCAGTCCCTGTATCTCCGGCCGAAATCCCCCCGACGCAGTATCGTCTCGCAAAGCGAGTCTAGCCCCTCACAGCGCCAGCCTGTCCCGGCCGGCCACCGTGCTCAATTCTGCTGGATCGAAATACCCTTGTCGTCGATCTTGAGCTCGACGCCTTTCGGTCTCGTCTGCTCGCGATAGACGTAGATGCCGAGCGCGATGACAACCACGATCAGCGCCCCGATGATGAGATAGAGCGTGTTCTGCTTCATTGCGCCCCCTTGTTGCGGCCGAGTCTCACGCCCGCTTTGAAACGACCAGGCAGCGGATCGCTACCGGTCGTCATCGTCATCGGATGCGGGACGCCAGCTCGTCGGATCGACCTTCTTTTGCGTATCGCTGTCGGTATAGACCCACCAGCCGCCGTCGCGATACTGGCCGATGGATTCGTTGACGACGCCGTTGCCGTCCTTCCACAGGATGCTGACCTTCGAGCCGTCCTTCGGCGCGCTTTCTATCGATTTGCGCTCTGCCATCTCATTCCCTCCGTGAACCGGCCCTCCGTGAACCGGCCCCTCCATGAACCGGCAAGAACGCGCCGGGTTCCGTCAGCTATGCGCGAAGATGTCTTCCTCAGCCCAGCCCATCAGGTCGAGCTTGGCGCGGGTCGGCAGGAAACGGAAGCAGGCGTCGGCCTCCTTGATACGGTTTTCGCGCGCCAGCCGCGCGGCCAGCACCTCGCGCAGCCGGTGCAGGTAAAGCACGTCGGAGGCGGCATATTCGAGTTGTTCGGGCGAGAGCGTCTCCGCCGCCCAGTCCGAGGATTGCTGCGCCTTGGACAGGCCGATGCCGAGCAACTCGTTGCACAGATCCTTCAGCCCATGCCGGTCGGTGTAGGTGCGCGTCAGCCGCGACGCGATCTTGGTGCAGAACACCGGCTCGGCCATGACGCCGAAAGCGTTATAAAGGACAGCAATGTCGAAACGGCCGTAGTGAAACAACTTCATCACGGCGTCGTTCCTGAGAAGGCTGACGAGGTTTGGCGCCTCCTTCTGGCCCGGTGCGATCTGGATGACGTCGGCGCTGCCGTCGCCTGGCGAGATCTGAACCACGCAAAGCCGGTCGCGGTGCGGGTTCAAGCCCAGCGTTTCCGTGTCGATGGCCACCGCGCCGACATCGTAGCGGGACAGGTCCGGGAGATCGTTCTTGTGGAAACGGATATCGGTCATTCTCTTCTCCGGATCACGGCCTGCGGCGCCGAGCATCTTTTGGGATCGCAAAGGACGCCGCACATTGCGCTAGAAAGCCCGTCCTTGCCGCGATCCGGAAAAAAATCAACAGAAAGTTGATTTTCACGCCTTCCGTGCGTTCGCGTCAGCGGGTCAGCGCATCGAGAATACGCGCCCACGACCGCTGCCCCTTGTGGAAGGAAGAGAGCTCGTATTTCTCGTTCGGCGAATGAATGCGGTCGTCGTCGAGGCCGAAGCCGACCAGCAGCGATTCCATGCCGAGATAGGTCTGGAAATCGCCGACCACGGGGATCGAGCCGCCGCCGCCCGTGGTAACCGCCTGCTTCTCCCATTCGTCGGACAGCGCATCCTTGGCCTTGGTCAGGAACGGCGAGTCGTAGGAAAGCTGGATCGCCGGCGAGCCGCCATGCGGGTGGAATTCGACCGAGCAGTCGCTTGGGATGCGTTCGCGCACGAAGGCCTGGAAGGCGGCACGGATCTTCTTCGGATCCTGCTTGTGAACGAGCCGGAACGATACTTTCGCCGACGCTTCCGCCGCGATCACCGTCTTGAAACCCTTGCCGGTGTAGCCGCCGATGATGCCGTTGAATTCTGCCGTCGGCCGCGCCCAGGTGAGCTCGAGCAGCGAGCGGCCCTTTTCGCCGGCCGGAATGGAGAGGCCGACCGGTCCGAGGAAGGTCTCGGCCGTCTCGCCGAGCCCCTCCCAGGACTTCAGCACCTGCGAAGGCGTCTCCTCGACGCCGTCATAAAAGCCCGGAATGGTGACGCGGCCGTCCTTGTCGTGGATGTCGGCCAGAACCTTGGCCAGGATGCGGATCGGATTGGCGGCCGCGCCGCCATAGAGGCCCGAATGCAGGTCGCGGTTGGCGGCCTTGACGGTGACCTCCTCGCCGACCATGCCGCGCAGCGAAACGCAGATCGACGGCGTCTCGCGGTTCCACATGCTGGTGTCGCAGACCAAAGCGAAATCCGCCTTCAGCTCGGCGGCGTTCGCTTCCAGGAAGGGCTTGAGCGAAGGCGAGCCGGATTCCTCCTCGCCTTCGAACAGGATGGTGATGCGGCACGGCAGATTGCCGTGCACCTGTTTCCACGCCCGGCAGGCCTCGACGAAGGTCATCAACTGCCCCTTGTCGTCGGCCGAGCCGCGGCCGGTGATCACCTTGCGGCCGGGCTCGATCTCCTTGATCGACGGCGCGAACGGGTCGTTTTCCCACAGCTCGATCGGGTCGACCGGCTGCACGTCGTAGTGGCCGTAGAACAGCACATGAGGCGTGCCCGCCGGTCCCTCGTGATGCGCCACCACCATCGGATGTCCGGGCGTGTCCCGGATGCTGGCGTCGAAGCCGATCAGCTTGAGCTCGGCGACCAGCCATTCGGCCCCTTTGCGGCAATCGGCGGCAAAGGCGGGATCGGTGGAAATAGACTTGATGCCGAGCAGGCCGAAAAGCCGCTCCAGGCTCTGGTCGAGATTCTGGTCGAGACGATCGAGGACGGGGGAAATTCTGGACATTTTTTCAGCCTTTCGATTCTCGCCCGAGCCTAAAGCATGTCTCCCGAAAGTGGGAACCGGTTTCGGGATAAAGACATGCGTAAAATCAGAACCCTCAAGCGCATAGAGCGAATCTGAGAGATCGCGATGCGCTTTAAAGGGACGAGCGGAAAACGGGAAGTCACGATCGTTGGACCACGGACTTCGGCGCAGGCGACACGCTGACTGCAGGACAAAAGAAAACCGCCGTGGTGGAGGGGGAACCACGGCGGTCTTTACTCGAAATGATGCGGCAGCCCGGAGAGGGGGATAGGCTGCCGCAGTTTGCCCGGGATAGGCGGGGGACGGGCCTTACTCCGGACTTCGGCGGAAAATTGCCGATACTCGGTATTTGGGTCTGTGAACGTGGCGATTCAAGGGCACGAAGATTACACTTTTGTAACATGCCCGTGAGCGGCGCGATTTGCCCGAGACAGTGTCTGTCAGGGGTGTTGCCGGAACCGGTGGTTTGCGCAGCCTTTGGCATGGACCGCGAAGCTTGGCCGCGCTATCCCTGCCGGCATGAAAAAAGGCGATCACCTCTTCCTCGTCGACGGCTCCGGCTACATTTTCCGCGCCTACCACGCGCTGCCGCCACTCAGCCGCAAGTCGGACGGCCTGCCGACCAGCGCCGTGCTCGGCTTCTGCAACATGGTGTGGAAGCTGATGCAGGATGCCCGCAACACCGATGTCGGCATCGCGCCGACGCATTTCGCCGTCATCTTCGACTATTCCTCGAAAACCTTCCGCAACGAGCTCTATCCCGAATACAAGGCCAACCGCTCGGCGCCACCGGAAGACCTCATCCCGCAATTCGGTCTGATCCGCCAGGCGACCGCGGCTTTCAATGTTCCTTGCATCGAGACGGAAGGATTTGAGGCCGACGACATCATCGCCACCTATAGCCGGTTGGCCAGCGAAGTCGGCGCCGACACCACCATCGTCTCTTCCGACAAGGACCTGATGCAGCTGGTCGGCGCCATGGTCAGCATGTACGACCCGATGAAAGATCGCCACATCGGCATTCCCCAGGTGGTCGAGAAATGGGGCGTGCCGCCGGAAAAGATGATCGACCTGCAGGCGCTGACCGGCGACTCGGTCGACAACGTGCCCGGCGTGCCCGGCATCGGCCCCAAGACCGCGGCGCAGCTTCTGGAGCAGTTCGGCGACCTCGACGGGCTGCTCGCGCGCGCCGGTGAGATCAAGCAGGACAAGCGGCGCGAGACCATCATCGCCAATGCGGACAAGGCGCGCATCTCGCGCGAGCTGGTGACGCTGAAGAACGACGTGCCGCTGAAGGACGGGTTGGACGACCTCGTCCTGCATGCGCCGGACGGGCCGAAGCTCATTGGCTTCCTCAAAACGATGGAATTCACCACCTTGACCCGCCGCGTCGCCGAGGCGACCGGAACCGACATTGGCGACGTCCAGGCGACCGCCGTCGCCATCGAGCGCGCCGATACCGCGCATGGCCCCGATGTCGGCGCCGGCGCGCCATCGGCGCCGAGGCCGACTGCCGAACCGAACGGCGCCGCAAAACCGGCTGCGCCGGTCAGCGGCGAGGACACGCCGCCACAAGGCGACACCCCTTCCCTGCTCTCCGCCCTGCGCCTGGAACAGGCGGCGGCGCGCAAGATCGACCCTTCGGGCTATGCCGCCATTCGCAATGTGGCGGCGCTCAAAGCCTGGATTGCCGAAGCCCGCGAAGCCGGCATTCTTGCGCTGGACGCCGAGACCACCTCGTCCGACCCGATGCAGGCCGACCTGATCGGATTTTCCATGGCAGTCGCACCCGGCCGCGCCGTCTATGTGCCGCTCGTCCACAAGAGCGGCAATGGCGACCTGCTTGGCGGCGGCCCGGTGGCGGACCAGATCCCGGTCCGCGAGGTGCTGGCGCTGCTCAAGCCGTTGCTCGAGGACCGGTCGGTCCTCAAGATCGTGCAGGACACGAAATACGACATCGTCGTGCTGAGCCGGCACGGCATCGAGGTTGCCCCGTTCGACGACACGATGCTGATCTCCTATGTGCTCGATGCAGGCACGTCGGGTGGCCACGACCTTGTCTCGCTGTCGGAGAAGTGGCTGGGCCATGCGCCGGCATCGAAGAAGGAGCTTGCCGGCTCGGGCAGGAACGCCGTCGGTTTCGACCAGGTCGATATCGAGCGCGCGACCGCCTATGCCGGCGAGCAGGCCGACATCACGCTGCGGCTCTGGCAGGTGCTGAAGCCGAGGCTCGCCGCCAAGGGCCTCGTTTCCGTCTACGAGCGGCTTGAAAGGCCGCTGGTGCCGGTGCTTGCCCGCATGGAGCAGCGCGGCATCTCGGTCGATCGCCAGATCCTGTCGCGGCTGTCGGGCGAATTGGCGCAGGGCGCCGCCCGCGTCGAGGAGGAGATCTACGGGATCGTCGGCGAGCGCATCAACATCGGCTCGCCGAAACAGCTCGGCGACATCCTGTTCGGCAAGATGGGGCTGCCGGGCGGTTCGAAGACCAAGACCGGCCAATGGTCGACGTCGGCGCAGCTTTTGGAAGATCTCGCCGCCGAAGGTCACGAGCTGCCGCGCAAGATCGTCGACTGGCGTCAGCTCACCAAGCTGAAATCGACCTACACCGACGCGCTGCCCGGCTTCATCAACCCCGGCACCAACCGCGTCCATACCTCATACGCGCTCGCCGCGACCACGACCGGACGGCTGTCGTCTTCCGATCCCAACCTGCAGAACATCCCGGTGCGCACGGCCGAGGGCCGCAAGATCAGGACCGCCTTCATCGCCGAAAAGGGCCACAAGCTGGTCTCGGCCGACTACAGCCAGATCGAGCTGCGCGTGCTGGCCCATGTCGCCGAGATCCCGCAGCTCAAGCAGGCTTTCGCCGACGGCGCCGACATCCATGCCATCACCGCGTCGGAAATGTTCAACGTGCCGGTCGAGGGCATGCCTTCGGAGGTGCGCCGGCGCGCCAAGGCGATCAATTTCGGCATCATCTACGGCATCTCGGCCTTCGGCCTCGCCAACCAGCTCTCGATCCCGCGCGACGAGGCCAGCGCCTACATCAAGCGCTATTTCGAGCGCTTCCCGGGCATCCGCGACTATATCGAGGAAACCAAGGCCTACGCGCGCGAGCACGGCTTCGTCGAAACCATCTTCGGCCGCCGCATCCACTATCCGGAGATAAGGGCCTCCAACCCGTCGGTCCGCGCCTTCAACGAGCGCGCCTCGATCAACGCCAGGCTGCAAGGCACCGCGGCCGACATCATCCGCCGCGCCATGGTGCATATGGAAGAGGCGCTGGACAAGGCGAAGCTGTCCGCTCGCATGCTGTTGCAGGTGCATGACGAGTTGATCTTCGAAACGGTGGAAGCGGAGGTCGAGGCGACGATTCCCGTCGTGCGCCGCGTGATGGAAAACGCCCCGATGCCGGCGGTCTCGATGTCGGTGCCGCTGCATGTCGACGCGCGGGCGGCAAACAATTGGGACGAGGCGCACTGATGTGAGCGCACATTCGTCATCCACGGGCGGAGCAAGGAGCGTAGCGACGCGGCGCAGACCCGAGGATCCATGCCGTGACGCTAAACCGTTGCAACGGTTCAGAATTCTGCTCCGCTGCACTCTACGACCAAGGTAACGGCATGGATCCTAGGTTTTCGCGACGTCGCTTCGCGACTGCTACACCCTAGGATGACGACGCCAGGGCTAAGCCGCCTCGGCCCGGCACTTCGCGCATACACCCCGAAACTCGATCACCGCCTTCTTGGCCGCGAATCCCGTCGAGCGCACCCACTCGTCCAGGCGATGGTCGACATCATGGTCGGACATCTCGGTCACCTGGCCGCAATTGTCGCAAATGGCAAAGGCCGTCATCGAGTGGCTGTGGTCGTGGGGCTCGGCGCAGGCGACGAAGGAGTTGAGGCTTTCGAGCCGATGCACGAAGCCGGACTTCACCAGCGTGTCCAGCGCGCGATAGACCTGCAATGGCGCGCGAAAACCGCGCTCGCGCAGTTGGTCGAGCAGCGTATAGGCGCTGAGCGGCCCGCTGGACGCCTCGAGCTTCTCGAGCACGCAGAGCTGGTTCTTGGTCAGCGTATCCCTTGCCGTCATGTTGCCGGTCCATTCATGGCGCAGTTCGCATGCGGTGGTTTGCACATGCGAACGATCTCAAGTCAGTGAGATAGCGACGAATGAACGCTTTTGCCACTGTTTCCGCTCCGCCCTTCGCGCGCGCCTGAGCACCGTTCGTGCCGCGCCGCCAATCGCTACTTGCGCGGCGGCCCCCGGCGCTCGGCGGAAGCCGCCCACAGGTTGATGTCGGACTCGCGTGCGTAGCTGTCGATCTCGGCGAGTTCGGCGTCGCTGAACTCGAGCGCCTTGAGCGCGCCGACGCAATCCTCGACCTGTTCCGGCCGGCTGGCGCCGATCAGCGCCGTGGTCACCCTGCCCTTGCGCAGCACCCAGGCCAGCGCCATCTGCGCCAGCGTCTGCCCGCGGCGGCCGGCGATGGCGTTGAGCGCCTTGATGTTGGCGATCGACTGGTCGTTGATGAAGGCTGGCCTCAGCGACTTGCCCTGGCTGGCTCGGCTGCCTTCGGGAATACCGCCGAGATACTTGTCGGTCAGCATGCCTTGCGCCAGCGGCGAGAACACGATCGAGCCGATGCCCAGCCCCTCCAGCGTGTCGAGCAGGCCGTCTTCCTCGACCCAGCGGTTGAGCATCGAATAACTCGGCTGGTGGATAAGGCAGGGCGTGCCGAGCCGCCTCAATATATCGGCGGCCTCGCGCGTACGCTGCGAATTGTAGGAAGAAATGCCGGCATAGAGCGCCTTGCCGGAGCGCACGGCGTGGTCGAGCGCGCCCATCGTCTCTTCCAGCGGCGTCTCGGGATCGAAGCGGTGGGAATAGAAGATGTCGACATAATCGAGCCCCATGCGCTTCAGGCTCTGGTCGAGGCTTGCCAACATGTATTTGCGGCTGCCCCATTCGCCATAGGGGCCGGCCCACATCTCGTAGCCCGCCTTGGTCGAGATGATGATCTCGTCGCGGTAGCCGGCAAAATCGGTGCGCATGATCTCGCCGAAAGCGGTCTCGGCCGAGCCGGGCGGCGGACCGTAATTGTTGGCGAGGTCGAAATGCGTGATGCCGAGGTCGAAAGCCTTGCGCACGATCGCCTGCTTGATCCGGTGCGGCGTGTCGTTGCCGAAATTGTGCCACAGCCCGAGCGAGATCGCCGGCAGCTTCAGGCCGGACGTTCCGCTGCGGTTGTAGATCATCTTCTCGTAGCGGTTCTCGGCGGCGACATAGGGCATGGGAATCCTCGGGATCGGAGCGGCGCAGCGATCGTCGTTAGAGCATGATGCCGAAAAGTGTGGAGCGGTTTTCGGTCGACATCATGCTCTGCTCTCGTGTGAAATTGAATCGATGCTTGCCCCATATCCTTACCCTCTCCCCGCCGAAACGGGGAGAGGGGGTTGCCACCTAGTTTTTCTTGGCCAGCAGTGCCTTCGCGTCCTTGACGCCGAGTGCGGCCGGCCGCTCGCAGGTTGTCTGCATGGCGACATATTTGCCGCTTGCGCCGGAGCGCAGGATGCCGGTCATCACGTCGACGGCGTGCAGCGCGAGCTCCATCGAGCAGCGGTGCGGCCGCCCCTCGGCGATTGCGATCGCCATGTCGGCAAGGCCGGCTGTACGGTAGTTCGCCATCATGCCTTGACCATGCATCTCGTTCGGCACGCCGAACGGATGGTTCCACTTGGGCAGCTTCTTCACCGGCTTGGCGCTGTTGGTGAAGCGCACCTCGCCACCGAAGAAGTTCGGGTCCGGCACGAAGACGGTGCCCAGTTCGCCATAGAGTTCCATCGGCGCGTGGCCATGGCTCCAGACGTCCCAGGAGGTGTTGAGCGTGATCACCGCGCCATTCGCGAATTCGAGCAGCGCATGGATGGTGGTCGGCGTGTTCACCGGGATCTTTTCGCCCGCCCGCGGTTTCGACGAGATCGTCCGCTCCTTCGCCGGCGTCGTCGCGAAAGCCGCCACCTGTTTCACCGGCCCGATCAGCTGGATCAGGTTGGTGACGTAATACGGCCCGATGTCGAGCACCGGACCGGCGCCCGGCTGGAAGAAGAAATCCGGGTTGGGATGCCAATGCTCCATGCCGTGGCCCATCACGTGGCAGGTGCCGCTGGTGATCTGGCCGAGCTTGCCGCTGTCGATCAGATCGCGGACCAGCTGGTGCGCGCCGCCGAGGAAGGTATCCGGCGCCGAACCAATGCGCAGGCCCTTCTTTTCGGCCCGCTTCTTGAGATCGAGCCCCTCCTCGATCGACAGCACGAACGGCTTTTCCGAATAGATGTGCTTGCCGGCTTCGAGCACCGCTTTGGAGACTTCATAGTGCACGGCCGGGATGGTCAGGTTGACGATGATGTCTATCTCGTCGTCCTTGAGCAGGTCTTCGACCGTCGCGGCGCGAAGCTTGAACTCCTTTGCCCGCGCTTTCGCCGCATCCATGTTGATATCGGCGCAGGCGCGCATCTTGATGCCGCGGAACAGCGGCGCCAGCGAGAAATACGCCTTCGAGATGTTGCCGCAGCCGATGACGCCGACGCCAAGCTTGTTTGCCATTTTCGATTACTCCTGCCAGCTCTTGGCTGCCGCGATCGAGCGCCGGGCATAGCGCTCGATGTCGTTCGGGTTGTCCTGTTCCATGATGAAATACTGCGCCGAGCTCTTGGCGCGCAATGTCTTGAACAGGCCCGCCCAGTCGATTGTGCCGTGACCGACGTCGGACCAGCCGTCCTCGTCCAGCCCCTCGCCCGGCTTTGCCATATCCTTCACGTGGACGGCGCTGATGCGCTTGCCGTGCTTTTCGATCCAGGGCAGCGGATCGGCGCCGCCGCGCACCACCCAGGCGACGTCCATTTCCCAGCCGATGTCCGGCGCTGAGGTCAAGATATGGTCCTGCGGCAGCGAGCCGTCGGCAAGCGCCTTGAACTCGAAATCATGGTTGTGCCAGGCAAAGCCGTATCCGGCCTTCTTCGCGGTCTCGCCGACCTTGGCGAGGCGCTCGCCGAAGCCACGCCAGCCGGCGGCGTCGGACGGCCGGGAATCCGGCATGAGATAGGGGCAGACCAGAAGCTTGATGCCGAGCGTGTCGGCGATTTTACGCACGCCGTCGAAATCCTTCTCCAGGGCATCGATCGAGAAATGTCCGGTCGGCATCGCAAGCCCGTTCTTGTCGAGCTCGGCGCGGAACGCTTTGGGATCGTCATAGACCCCGCCAAAGCCTTCGACCTGGCTGTAGCCGAGCTCGCCGAGCATTTTCACCACGCCGTTCCATGGTTGGAAATTGCGGGCGCTGTAAAGTTGGAATGACCAGTTCATCTGTCTGTCCGTTCTGCTTGGGGGATGGTTTTTCCGGGGTTAGATGCGGCTGCCGGTTTCGGCATCGAAGAGCGACGCTCGCATCGGGTCGAAGCCCACCGTCACCGCCTCATCGTTTTTGGGCGTACGTTCCGAGGTGACCCGGACGCTGAATTTCTGCTGCGCAAGCTGCAGCCACACCAGCGTGTCGGAACCCATCGGTTCGACCACCTCGACATTGGCCGCAGTCGAGAACGGCCAGCCCGTGCCGCTGTTCAGGCTGACATGCTCAGGCCTGATGCCGAACACGGCTGGGCCGGCTTCCGGTTGCCCGTCGAACTGATACGTGCCGAGCGGAATCTTGAGATCGTCAGCCACAAAGGACCAGCCATCGCCGTGCTTCTCCAGCCGCCCCTTGAGGAAATTCATCGCCGGCGAGCCGAGGAAGCCAGCGACAAACCGGTTGACCGGCCGGTTATAGATGGTCTGCGGCGCATCGAGCTGTTGGATCACGCCACCCTTCATCACCGCGATGCGGTCGGCCAGGGTCATCGCCTCGATCTGGTCGTGGGTGACGTAGATCATGGTGTTCTCGAGCCTGCGGTGCAAAAGCTTGATCTCGACGCGCAGCTCCGCGCGCAGCTTGGCGTCGAGGTTGGAGAGCGGCTCGTCGAACAGGAAGACATCGACATCGCGCACCAGCGCGCGCCCGATCGCCACGCGCTGGCGCTGGCCGCCCGAAAGCGCCGACGGCTTCCTCTGCAACAGCGGCTCGATCTGCAGGATCTCGGCGGCGCGCGCGATGCGCTTGGCGATCTCGTCCTTCGGCAAGCCGGCGACGCGCAGGCCGAAGGAAAGGTTCCTCTCGACCGTCATCTGCGGATAAAGCGCATAGGACTGGAACACCATACCGATGCCGCGGTCCTTCGGCTCTTCCCAGGTGACGTTCTTGCCCTTGATGAAGATGCGGCCGTCCGAAATGTCGAGCAGCCCGGCGATGCAGTTGAGCAAGGTCGACTTGCCGCAGCCGGACGGTCCGAGCAGCACGATGAACTCGCCCTCGGCGACGTCGAGATTGAGCGTCTTCAGCACCGACATGACGCCGAAATTCAGCGACAGGTCCTGGATCGAAACGCTGGGATTGGCGATCGCTGCTGCCATCATCATCCTTTCACCGCGCCGGCGGCGATGCCGCGCACGAAAAGCTTGCCGGAAATGAAGTAGACGATGAGCGGAACGAGGCCAGTCAGGATGGTCGCTGCCATATTGACGTTGTATTCCTTCACGCCTTGCACCGAGTTGACGATGTTGTTGAGCTGCACCGTCATCGGATAGGTGTCGGGGCGAGTATAGACGACGCCGAACAGGAAGTCGTTCCAGATGCCGGTTACCTGCAGGATGATCGCGACGACGAAGATCGGCAGCGACATCGGCAGCATGATGCGCAGGTAAATTCCCCAGAAGCCGGCGCCGTCGACGCGCGCGGCGCGGAACAGCTCCTCCGGCATCGAAGTGAAATAGTTGCGGAAAAGCAGCGTCAGGATCGGCATGCCGAAGATCGAATGGACGATCACCAGGCCGGTCAGCGTGCCGTAGATACCGATTTCGCGCAGGATGATGACGATCGGATAGATCATCACCTGATAGGGAATGAAGGCGCCGACGATCAGGATGATGAAGAAGGTGTCGGCGCCCTTGAAGCGCCAGTTGGCCAAAGCGTAGCCGTTCACCGAGGCGATGGCGATCGACAACAGCACCGACGGCACGGTGATGCGCACCGAGTTCCAGAAGCCGCGCGAGAGCCCGTCGCAATTAAGCCCGGTGCAGGCGGTCGCCCACGCCTTCACCCAGGGCTCGAAGGTGATTTCCACCGGCGGCGAGAAGATGTTGCCGAGGCGGATTTCCGGCATGCCCTTCAACGACGTGACGATCATCACATAGAGCGGCAAAAGGTAATAGACCGCCATAACGATCAGCGTGCCGTAAAGGAAGATATTGCGGCGCGAGAACACGTGCCGCGGCTTCGGCCCGCTCGGGCCGGCGGCATCGCGCCGCGGCGCTTCGGCGCTGCTGGGCAGGGAGGCGACGTCAACCACGCTTCTTGCCTCCGAATTCGAGATAGGCCCACGGCACGATGACGATCACCACCGAGAGCAGCATCATGGTCGAGGCGGCGAAGCCCTGGCCGAGATTCTGGGCGAAGAACATGTAGTCGTAGACATATTTCGCCGGCACTTCCGACGCGATGCCGGGGCCGCCGCTGGTCTGCGCCACGACCAGGTCATAGACCTTGACGATGCCGGCGGCGATGATCACCAGCGTGGTGATGAAGACCGGCCGCATCATCGGGATGACGATGAAGAGGTAGGTCTTCCACATCGGGATGCCGTCGACCCGCGCCGCCTTCCAGATGTCCTCGTCGATGCCGCGCAGGCCAGCGAGCATCAGGCACATGATCAGCCCCGTGCCTTGCCAGAGTGCTGCGATCGAGATGCCGTAGATGACGATGCTGGAATTGTAGAGCGGGTCGAAGCTGAAGCTCGTCCAGCCGAGGTCGCGCACCACGCGCTGGATGCCGAAATCCGGATTGAGCAGCCATTGCCAAACCAGTCCGGTGACGATGAAGGACAGCGCGAACGGATAGAGGAAGATGGTGCGGAACGTATCCTCGAAGCGGATCTTCTGGTCGAGAAGGGCTGCAAGCAGGAAACCGATGACCAGCGAGAAAACCAGCGAGATCGCGCCGTAGATCAAAAGGTTCTCGATCGACACCAGCCACCGCGATGTCGACCAGAGCCGGTGGTACTGGTCGAGCCCGACGAAGTGGAGCCGCGGCAAGAGCTTCGAATTGGTGAAAGAGTAGAGCACCGTCCACGCCGTGCCGCCGACGAACACCACAAGCGCGGTCAGGATCATCGGAATCGATGCGACCTTGGCGTTGAGGTTACGGAAAAGCTTACTCGGGCGTTGGCTGCTGCTCATCTCGGCCGGCCGGGGAAGAGGACATCGAGCTCCCGACCCCGGATAGGCGGGGGTCGGGAACTGGCGGGGGCGCCGGCTGTCAGTCGGCCGAAGCGATGATGTCGGCGAAGCGCTTCTGCGCCTCTTCGAGCGTCATGTCCGGCTTGGCGAAGAATTCGGAGAACAGGTCCTCCTTCTGCTTCTGGGTGTCCTGCGAGAGCAGCTGATCCGTCCACGGCATCACGGCGCCCTTGGCAAGGATGGCGAGACCCTTCTTCATGCAGTCGTTCGCCGCGTTGAGGTCGACGTCGCCGCGCACCGGCAGCGAGCCTTTCTTGAGGTTGAAGGCGACTTGCGTCTTGGGATCGAGCAGCGTCTCGGCCAGGACACCCTGCGCCTTGGACTTCGCCTCGTCCTTGAGCAACGGGAAGTAGAAGGCGTCGCCGCCGGTGGCGATGACCTCGTTCAGGCCGAGGCCGGGCAGGCAGGTGTAGTCCTTTCCGGCGGTCTTGCCGGCGACCTGGAACTCGCCCTGCGCCCAGTCGCCCATGATCTGGCCGCCGGCCTTGCCGGTGATGACCAGATTGGTCGCCTGGTTCCAGTCCTGTACGTTCGTATTCTTGGCCATCTTGCGGGCATCGTCCGCCGCCTTGAACACCTTGGCGACTTCCGGGCCGCCCGCGAATTTGGCGTCCTTTTCCTTGTAGACCTTGAGGAAGGTGTCGGTGCCGCCGACAGCGGCCATCAGCACGTCGAAGGCGCCGGAAGCCTGCCAGGGCTGCCCGCCGACGGCGAGCGGGATGATGCCCGCTTTTTCAAGCGCGGGAGCAGCGGCCACGTATTCGTTCCAGTCCTTCGGCAACGGCACGCCGGCCTTCTGGAAGGCCTCGTTCGACAGCCACAGCCACTGCCAGGAATGGATGTTGACCGGCACGCAATAGATCTTGCCGTCGATGGTGCAACTGTCGAGCAGACTCTTCGGCCGCACGACCTCCGTCCACTTGTCCTTGGTGGCGATATCGGTGAGGTCGCGCATCAGCCCGGCCTGCACCAGTTCCTCCGCCTGGCGCCCGTGGTTGAACTGGGTAGCGCCCATAGGATCGCCGCCGGTGATACGGCTGATCATGATCGGTCGTGCCGTGCCGCCGGAACCGGCGATGGCGCCGTCGACCCAGTGATTGCCCGTCGCGTCGAACGCCTTGGCGAGTTCCGCCACCGCCGCCGCCTCGCCGCCCGAAGTCCACCAATGGGTGACTTCCAGGTCGGTCGCGGACGCCGGGCCGGCGAAGTTGAGTGCAGCCGTCACGGCCAACGCGGCGGTCAGGAATTTATATCGCATTTCGGTTCCTCCCAGAATCTGAAACGTTACAGATTTTCGATACGGCAAATAATCCGCGTAGGCAACCCCTCGAATGAAAACGGCACGATATTTTTTCGGAGCGCGAACAAAATACTCCTGTCAGGCTAGCTTGACGGCGCTCAGCCTGGCTGATTGGTGCCAAAAACCGCCAGAAACTGAGATTTCTTTGTGATTCCAGTGGCTTTCGACCCCCTCTTCGGCGCTGACCCCGACGATCGCGATCTGCCCTTCAGCCACGGGCGCTGGCAATCTGTAACGTTTCAGTATATTGAACCGCGTCGCGAGCTGAAAGCCGCGCAAATGTCGACGCGCAGGATTGCTGATCGGCCTCGCGGCTGTTATGCGCCTGACGGGCGGGACGAATGGACAGACGAACCAAGGACAAGGACGACGACACGTCGGGCAAGGAGCGGCCGACGCTGAAGACGCTTGCCTTCATGACCGGGCTTGGCGTCACGACAGTGTCGCGCGCCCTGAAGGATGCGCCTGAGATCGGCGCCGAGACCAGGCGCCGCGTGCAGCTCGTCGCCAAGCAGATCGGCTACCGTCCGAACCGCGCGGGCGTACGCTTGAGAACAGGCAAGACCAACGTCATCTCTCTTGTGCTGAACACCGAGCACGAGCTGATGAGCTTCGTTTCGGACATCATCTACGGCGTCACCGAGGTGATCGCCGACACGCCCTACCATTTGATCGTCACGCCCTATTCGCGCTCGCAGGATCCGCTGGACCCGGTGCGCTATCTGGTCGAGACGGGCTCGGCCGACGGGGTGATCATCTCGCGAGCGCAGCCCAACGATCCGCGGGCGCGCTACATGCTGGAGCGCGGCATTCCCTTCGCCACGCATGGCCGCACCGACATGGGGCTGGTGCATCCCTATCACGACTTCGACAATTACGCCTTTGCCGGCGAAGCCGTCCGCTATCTCGCCGGCAAGGGTCGCAGCCGGCTTGCCCTGGTGACGCCGCCGGTTGGCCTCACCTATCACGGCCATACGGTAAACGGCTTTGCCGATGCGCTGAGCGAGGTGGGTGCCAGCGAGGTGCCATTCAACGCCGTCTCCATCGATCAGTCGATCGAGCAGATCAGGATGCGGACCGCGCAACTGATGCGGCGCAAGGACCGGCCGGATGGCTTTGTCAGCAGCGCCGCCGCCGCGACGCTCGCCATCGTGGCCGGCATCGAGGACACAGGGCTGAAGCTCGGCCGCGACGTCGACGTGGTGTCGAAACAGTCCTCGGAGCTGCTGCATTTGTTCCGGCGGGAACTGCTCGTCGTCAACGAAGACTTCCGGCTGGCCGGCGCCGAGCTCGCCCGCGCCGTGCTCGGCTGGATCGGCGGCGCCGATCCAGGCTCGCTGCAGTCGCTCAGCACGCCGAGCGAGGTTCTGGCGTATCGCGGTTAATGCCCTGAACCGCTGCCCCAGGGTCCGTGGAAGGCACCCTGCTCGCCGATCCGCTCAAAACCGTGCGCGCCGAAGAAGTCGCGCTGCGCCTGGATAAGGTTCGAGGTGCCGCGCCCCTGGCGGTAGCTGTCGAAATAGGCGAGCGCCGAAGACAGCGCCGGCACCGGCGAGCCGGCTTCGGAGGCGCGCGCAACGATACGCCTGAGCGACGGATGCGCTTCCTTCATCATGGCGATGAAGGCCGGCGCCATCAGGAGATTGGTCGAAGCGCCGCCAGAACCGAAAGCCTCGGCCATCGTGTCCAGCATCTGCGAGCGGATGATGCAGCCGGCGCGCCAGATCTTGGCGATGGTCGGCATCGGCAGGTTCCAGTTGAATTCCTTTGAAGCGCCGCTCATCACCGCGAACCCTTGCGCGTAAGCCGCGATCTTGCCGGCGAACAGCGCCAGCTCCAGATCCTTGAGCAGCGCGGCCTTGTCGCCGGAGATCTTCTCGACACCGATATTGCCGTAGGCTTTTTCCGCCGCCTGCCGCTCGTCCTTGATCGAGGACAGCACGCGCGCCGCGACCGCCGCCTCGATGGCCGTCGCCGGAACGCCGAGCTGCTGCGCCTCGATGACTGACCATTTGCCGGTGCCCTTCTGTCCGGCGCGGTCGAGGATGATGTCGACCACCGGCCTGCCGGTCTTCGGATCGTCGGCGGCCAGCACCTTGGCGGTGATCTCGATCAAATAGGAGTTGAGCCGGCCTTTATTCCAGGTTTCGAAGACCTTGCCGATCTCCTTCGGCGCCATGCCGAGGCCGTCGCGCAGGATGCCGTAGATCTCGGCGATCATCTGCATGTCGGCATATTCGATGCCGTTGTGGATGGTCTTGACGAAATGGCCGGCGCCGTCGGTGCCGAGCCAGGCGGCGCAAGGCTCGTCCTTGAACTTGGCGGAGATCGCCGTCAGCACCTTCTCGACGCGCTTCCAGGACTCTTCGGTGCCGCCGACCATGATCGACGGACCATGGCGCGCGCCCTCCTCTCCACCGGACACACCCATGCCGATGAAGGTCAGCCCCGAGCCGGACAGTTCCGAGAAGCGGCGCATCGTGTCGCGGAAATTGGCGTTGCCGGCGTCGATGACGATGTCGTTGTCGGAGAGCACGCCGCGCAATGCCGCGATCTGCTCGTCGACCGGCTTGCCGGCCAGAACCATGATGATGATCGGCCGCGGTGGCCGGATCGCCGCGGCGAGTTCCTCCAGGCTGTAGCAGGGAACGACCATGTCCTTCAACGAACCGGCGCTCTCGACAAAAGCGTCGGTGCGCGCCTTGGTGCGGTTGAAGACGGCGATGCGGTACCCGTGCTCGGCAATGTTGAGCGCCAGGTTGGAGCCCATCGTGCCAAGGCCGATCAGGCCGATTTCGGCTTTTTCCATCGTTTCTTCCCTGCTTTCGGATCTTTTGTTGGGGGCCGCGCTCTGCTGGGATGCCCCGTTTCTTCCCAAGATGCCATTTGTTCCGGAGATGCCATTCCTTCCTAAGATGAATGACGGGCCTTCGCGACGGCGTCAACCGCCTCGCCGAATTGTGTCACGGAGAGAAGGGCAGGCCAATGCATGTCGCCTGGAACTGCGCTGCGGTTCTGGGACAACGACATGCATCAAAACAAAGGCTTAAAGCGTGTCGCCTGAATCCGTTTCAGCGCGACGCGCCTTAAGACCTGTTGAGGTTCATATGACGGCTGCTGATGGATGATGGTGTTGAAGCTTTGGTCGATTTGTCGGCGCGCATGGCGATGCGCTTGAACTCCCTGAGAAGAAGTTCCCAATAAGATGACGCCATTTCGTATATCTCGTTTAATATCCCGGCGTCGACTACAGTGCGCCTATTCTACTTCGCTTTGCGCCTTACGGCTTGCGGCCGATCACGGCGCCGTTCGCGGCGGGTGCGTCGAACCAGATCGTCTCGATGTGCTGGAATCCGGCTTCCTCGAGCCACGCCGAATATTCGGCCGGCGTGTAGTTTCGTCCTTCCGTCTCAATCAGCATGTTGAGGCTCATCAGCGCGGCCGGCGCCGGTCCGGTCTTTTCATCATTGACGAGAAGCTCGCTGATGACGACGGCGCCGCCGCTCGGCAAAGCCTCGAAGGACCGGCGCAGCAGCGCGCGGTCCTTCGCCTCGTCCCAATCGTGCATGATCATCGACAGGAGATGCACGTCGTGATCTCCGGGAAGCTGCTCGAAGAAGTCGCCGCCGACGGTCTCGATGCGGTCGGTCAAGCCGGCCTCGGCAATCTTTCCCGCGGCGATCGCGGCCACATGCGGCAGATCAAACACGGTCGCACGCAGTTCCCCATACTGTTTGCAAAGCTCGATGTCGTACGCGCCCGATCCGCCACCGATGTCCAGGAGGCGGCGGAAACGACTGAGATCGACCGCTTCGCCGAGCTTGCGCGCGGTCATCGTGGAGAGCGAATGCATCGCCTCCCAGAAAAGTGCCAGCACCAATGGATCCTCGCCATCGAACATCGAGGGTTGCACTGCCGGGTCCCATGTGGTTGGCCGGTTCGTGCGCAGCGCTTCGGCAAGTTTGCCCCAGCCCGCGTAGAGCCGCTTGTCGGCCATCTGCACGAAGCCACCGAAGTAATACGGCTTCCCGCGCACGAGATAGGCTTCGCTTAAGGACGTATTGCGATAACGGCCGTCCGTTTTCTCCAGAAGCCCGAGTGCAGCGCAGCCGGTCAACAGCATCTCGGCCGGGCGTGGGTGCAGACCGAGCGCTTCCGCCATCTCCGCAACCGTGGCGCCGGCGCCGCCCGCAAGGTGACTGAACAGGCCCAACTCGTGCGCAGCGGCTAGAGTCTTGAAAGCCCAGAAGCCGGTCGAAAGTGCCATCAGCGGGACGGCGGAAGGAAGCTCCTGCGTGGCTACGATCGGCTGGACGCTTGCATGCCTGGCCCGAGACACTGTCTGCGAAAGCTGATTGGTCATGATCACCTCCCTTTCACGGCAAGTCGCAACCGCAAACCGGCTGGCTTGTGGCCATCCACTGGCGCGTTGTGGCTACCCGTCTGCTGAAGTTCGAATCTGGCGGTGCAGGGTTACGCTACGATTTCAGAAGGAGAAAATTCGGTTACACTTGAAACTTGTATTATTTGGCCGGAGCCGGCCTACTCGGACCGAATTTCGATCGGCGCTTCGATCTTCACCACCTCGAAATCCGAAACCAGGATGTCGAGCCTGGCGTTCCAACGGCCGGGAATCGGGATGACGAGATTGTCGATACGCCATGTGCCGTCGCCGGGTTTCGTCGCCGGCCGCTTGATCGGCTCGATGCCGGAATCCGGCTTCGACAGCACCAGCGTCACCTGCTTGGCGTCCAGCGGCCCGAAATCGCCCGTCATGATCATCATCGAAGCGGTGACCTCGCCGGCATGGCCCGGCGTGATGCTGAGATCGGCCATCGCCTTCAGCGTGTGGATATGGATCGACACCGGCTGCGCGGCGGCGATGGCCAGCGCGCGCGGCGGCGGGGTGAAGCGCCAGCCGGCGGCGACGCCGAAGATGGCGAGCACGATCAGCATCTCGATGCCGATCGAGCGCGCCAGCCGCCGCTGCACCTCGGTATCGCCGGCCTTGGCCGGCGCTGTCAGCGTCCAGCGGTTGACCGCGGCAAGCGTGAACAGGAAGAGCAGCAAAGCCAGCTTGAGCAGCAGCAGGCGGCCATAGGCCGTGTGGATCAGTGCCGCCGGTGCCTGTACCTGGATGATCGCCAGCACGATGCCGCTTACGGCAAGCACAGCAACGACGGAAAGGATCGCGCGCGAAAACCGGCCGAGGAACGCGCGCGCATCGGCCGGCTGCTGCCGCAGCGCAAGGCCGAGCGGCGCCAGCGCCCCGACCCAGAAGGCGATTGCCGCGCTGTGCGCAAACACCAGCGGCCGCGTCAGCCATTGCGGGTCGGCGGCACTGGCGTGGCCGCTCGTGGCAAGGGCGGCGCCGACACCGAGCAGCGCGGCACTTGCCGACAGCTTGCGAAGACCTGATGGCCCGGCAAGCGACAGCAGACCCAGACCAAGCGCGATCAGGCCGATCAGCACCGTCCAGACGAAGCTCGTCTCCAGCGCGGTCTTCCACACCGTCGGCGCCGCAAACCGGGCAAGCGGCGCGCCAAGCCCATCCAAGCCCTGCAGGCCGAGCGACACCGGTGCCCCGACGAGGCCGAGAAGCAGGGCCGAGGCAACAAAGCGTTGGCCGCAGCGCCGGTCGTCGGCCAGCCAGGCGAGCGCGAACGCGCCGCCGACGCCGAGAAAAAGGCCGGCATAGAGAAACAGCTTGGCCGCCCAGATCGCCGCACGCAGCGTCCAGTCGACGGCTTCGCCCGCCACCGGCGCCGCACTTGGCGCGCCTATGGAAAACAGCGCCGAACCGCCGACCGGATGACCGTCGACCGACACCACCCGCCAACTCAGCACATGCGTGCCGGATTTGAGCGTTTCGGGATTGTCGATCTCGACCGTCTGGTCCTTGAGACGGAAGGATGTCAGCGCAAGCTGCGAGCCGTCGGGCCGCACAAGCGTCAGGACCAGCGGCGAGACCGGCTCGCTGAAGGTCAGTGAAAATCGCGCGGGACTTTGCGTCAGCACGACGCCGTCGGCCGGGTCGGTCGCGACGAGCGCGGCATGCGCGAAAGCGCGACCGGGTACGGCCAGCACCGCCAGCGCCATAAGCACCGCGACCAGCCAGGCTAGCGGGCCGATTTGCATGCGGATCGTTGAGGAAGACTTTGCTGCGTTCATGCCGTCGTAACAGGAAAGGCTGGCGCGCTCCGTCGGGGCGCGCCAACAGGAGATCATTTCTTCGGCAGCAATTTGATGCCGGGCGCCGGAGTTTCCAAGGCGTCCTCATCCTGGCCGGCCGCCGGAATCTCGATCCAGCGGTCGGTGGCGTCGCCGCATTCCTGCACCACGGGGAAATAGAGCATCTGGCCGGCCGGCAGATCGGCCGCCAGCGAGGCGCGGAACACGAACTCGTCATAGAACTCGTCGGGCAGGTTGCCGCCGCTCCAGTCCACCTCCTTCACCCCGGTGGCCAGCGTCTCGCCATAGAGCTGGTAGGATTTCTCGTACTTGCCCTTCTTGATCTGCAGCGTCCAGCCGGGCTTGGGCATCGGCTTCACCGCAATGACGCCTTCGGGGATCTGCACGCGCACGGCGGTGGTCGCCTTGCCTTCGCAGCCATGCGGCACGCGCAGGACGGCCTTGTAGGTAGAGCCGACAGCCGCTTCCTGCGTTTCGAGCGTGATGTGGGCGAGCGCGACATTGGTCCCGAGCGCGCAAAGCGCGCCCGCCGCCAAAAGATACGTCTTCATGGATTTGTCCCTCTGATTTCGAATTGGCGGATTACTCGGCGTGATCCATGTCCATGTCGCCCATTTCGCCACTACCGGTCTCGCCCATGCCTTCGACGAGGAACTCGACTTTGACGCTGCCGGCCTTCTCGAAGGTCAGCGTCGCGGGGAATTTCTCGCCCTGCTTTGGCTGCCGCTTCAGGCCGGTGAACATCAGGTGGTAGGCGCCCGGCTTCAGCGCGACCTTGCCGCCGGCCGGGATCTCCAGCCCGCCGCTGACCGGCCGCATGGTCATGACGCCGTCCTTGACGCCCATCGCATGCAGTTCGGCCTTGTCGGAGATATCGGAGGAAATCGACAGCAGCCGGTCCGGCGCGCTGCCCTTGTTGGTCACGGTGAAGTAGCCGCCGGCCACCTTGGCGCCGGGCGGCGTCGCCCGCGACCAGGGATGCCCGATCTCGAGATCGCCGACCTTGAATTCATGCGCGCGGGCGCCGGGAATGCAGGCAAGCAGGAGAAGGAGAACGAACACGGCGAGGCCGAGACGTTGCAGGCCGAGCGGCGGCGCGTCGCGAAGGGCACAGGCCCGCGCTCTGGGGAGAAGATTGGACATGGTTGCTCCATGAAGTTGAGGATCGCGCCGCTTTGCGGCCGCGAGCAGTCTGGTCTTTGGATGAATGCGCCCGCGAAAAGTTTCCGCGGATCAGACTACCGTCGGCGGCGCACGCGGATTCGCCGGGGAGCGGCCGCGGGCAAAGTCCTGGTGCCTAAAGGCCGGAAGCAGGAAGGCGACGGCCTCAAAAGCCTGGACCCTCGTGATCGCGCCGGCAACCGGCGGCGGCAGATGCGCCGGCGAAACCATGTTGCAGCCGAGCGAGCAGCAGGCCGGCATATGCTGTTGGTGCGGATCGCCGCCCGGGGGTTTTGCGGCCCCTTCATGCGTGCAGATGACGTTGCCGAATGCATCGAGCTGCGACGGCGCGCCAAAGGCAAAGGCGCCGAGAGAAGACTGAAGCAACAACAGCAGCGCCGCGACGATCGCGGCCGGCATGCTCCATCGTCTCAGCCGGATATCCAACGGAAAGCCTCTCCCAGAACGCATCGACCGTAACACGGACGATGCGGCTGGAAAATCGGCAAAACCGCGCTGCGGCAACGCGGCGCGATATCCGCCAAACGTGTCCTGGCAAATGTGCCGTCAGGCGGGCTGCGCCTGCCGTCCTTCGGGAATGGAGCTCAGCAGCGTCTGGCGTGCCGACTTCAGGTGCTTGCGGCAGGCGGCGTCCACCTTGGCGGGATCGCGCGACTTCAGCGCCGCGATATAGGCGAGATGTTCCTGGACCGCGACTTCGTTGCGCTGGCGCTCCTCAGCCTTGTTCCATTGATAATGGTAGTGGAAGATCATCGCGATCACGTCATAGAAATCGACGATGAAGCGGTTGTGAGAAGCGCGATGGATCAGCCGGTGGAAGCGCTCGTCGAGCTCGGAGAATTCGTTGAAGCGCGTGGCGATTTCGCTGGCGAGCTGGCGATGATCGGCCTCCAGCCGGTCGAGATCGACCCATACCGCGCTATCCCGTGGCAATGCGGCGAAAGCCGCCGCCGAGCGCAGCTCGAACATCTCGCGGATCTCGGTCAGCTCCAGCGCGAAGGCGCGCGTAAAGCCCTTTAGCACCCAGTGGCTGTTGCGCCGCTTCTCGATCAGCCCGAAGCGCGAGAAGCGGATCAGGAATTCGCGCACGCTGGTGGTGCCGACGCCGATCTCGCGCGCCAGCTCCAGCTCGTTGATCTGCATGCCGGCCTCGGCGCCCCCGGCAAGCAGCCGGCGCATGAAGGATCGCTCGATGATCTCGGCCAGCGAGTCGGTTTCCTCCTCGGGGAAGAAATCCTCCGGCCGCGGTTCCCGCAGCACCGTCTTGCTGCGCTTGTTCCAGGCGATCAGCCCGGTCTCTTCCATGCGTGCAAGGATGCTGCGCACCGTGGTGCGGCTGACGCCGAGCAGCATGCCGAGCTCAGGTTCCGATGGCAGGCTCTTGGGTTCGTCGAGCAGCCTGAGGCACCGATTGAAGGCGTCCTTGTAGACATTGTTGCTCTTCGACATGCCCCGTATCCCCCAACGCTTGCGGCGGCCTGCCGAAAGCGCGATATGATGGGTGGTCCTAGCGCAAGCCTCCAAAAAGCGGAACGCTTTTCGCCGGCTTGCCAAAACGGCAATCGCGCGCGTCCGAGCGGCACGCATTGCCGGTGACGAAAAAACAATTGACGCAAAAATGTTTTTTCACGATAAAAGACATTACCTTTTAACGGGCGCAAGTCAATCAGCCCGCACTCCCAGGATCACCCAGGACAGCCGCCCGTGAACGTTGCAAACACCATCCTTCTTTCTCCCGCCGACAATGTCGCCGTAGCCAACGGGCGCCTGGAAACCGGAACGCCGTTGCCGGGCGGCGCCGTCGCGACTTCCGTGATCGAGCCCGGCCACAAGGTGGCGATCAAGCCGATCGCGGAAGGCGAAGCGGTGGTGAAATACGCGCAGGCGATCGGCCGCGCTACCCAGGACATCGCGGCCGGCGAACACGTCCACTCGCACAATCTGGTTTTCGAGAGCGGCCGCTTGCCGGTGGTGCCGCCGAGCGAGGCCGAGCACGCCACCGAGGCCGACCGCAAGCGCACCTTCATGGGCTACCGCCGCGCCGACGGCCGCGCCGGCACGCGCAATTTCATCGGCGTCATCGCCAGCGTCAATTGCTCGTCGACCGTCTGCCATGCCATTGCCAGCGAAGCCAACCGCACGCTTCTGCCGAAATATCCAGGCATCGACGGCTTCGTGCCGATCGTGCATGGCCAGGGCTGCGGCATGAGCGCTACCGGCGACGGCATGATGGTCCTGCACCGCACGCTCGCGGGCTATGCGCGCCACCCGAATTTTGGGGGCGTGCTGATGGTCGGGCTCGGCTGCGAGGTCAACCAGCTCACCCTTTACGGCCAGAAGGGCGTCGCCGCGGGCAAGCGCCATTTCAACATCCAGGAGGCCGGCGGTTCGCGCAAATCGGTCGAAAAGGCGATGGGCGTGCTGGCCGAGATCGCCGAGGAGGTCGGCCAATTGCAGCGCGAGCCGATCCCGGTCTCAGAAATCGTCGTCGGCCTGCAATGCGGCGGCTCTGACGGCATGTCCGGCATCACCGCGAACCCGGCGCTGGGCGCGGCCGTCGACATACTGGCCGGCTGCGGCGGTGTCGGCATCCTGTCCGAGACCACCGAGATCTACGGCGCCGAGCATCTGCTGGCCTATCGCGCGGCAAGCCCCGAGATCGCTGCCAAGCTCGACGGCTATGTGAAGTGGTGGGAGGACCATACCGCCAAGCACGGTGCGTCGATCGACAACAACCCCTCGCCCGGCAACAAGCGTGGCGGCCTGACCACCATTCTCGAGAAATCGCTGGGCGCGGTCGCCAAGGGCGGCCAGACGCCGCTCAACGGCGTCTTCGGCTATGCCGAGAAGGTCACAGGCAGCGGCCTGGTGTTCATGGACACGCCCGGCTACGACCCCGTCTCGGCCACCGGCCAGGTCGCCGGCGGGGCCAACGTCATCGTCTTCACCACCGGCCGCGGCTCCTGCTTCGGCTGCCGGCCGACGCCTTCGATCAAGGTCGCCACCAATTCGACCATGTATCACCAGATGGAAGAGGACATGGATGTCAATTGCGGCGTCATCGCCTCGGGCGAGAAGACCATCGCCGGCATGGGCCGCGAGCTCTTCGATCTGATCATCGAGACGGCGTCCGGCCAAAAGACCAAGAGCGAGGCGTTCGGCTATGGCGACAACGAGTTCGTGCCCTGGCATCTCGGCGCGACGCTCTAGAGCAATTCCAAGAAAAGTGTGAGCGGTTAGGTTCGGCGTCTTCGCCGTAACCTTCCGTCTGGAATTGTGTCAAAACAAAGAGATAGACCGGTTCGCCGTTTCCGTGAAACGGTGAGCCAACCTTCACGATTCTGCGATTCTACGAGGGAATGAATATTCCATATTGACAGAATTGTGGAATTATTGTTCCATCCTAAACAAGGAGGAACGGAAGCGCCCGCGTGCTGCCCGGGAGGAGCCGGAAGAGCCGAATAATCTCATCCCGCTTCACGCAAACGGCACCAGACACCGCTTGCATCGACCATGGCGATGCTCTATCAAAAAACGGCATCTGTTTTTTATTGATAAAGTTCTGTTTGGCCGCGCCTACCCAGATGGAGCTTCCGCAACCTTCAACCAGGCGACTTAGGGAGGAACCTAATGAAATTCGTGACCAGCCTTCTCAACCGCCGTGCCTTCGTGGCTCTGGCCGCTGCCTCGATGCTCGCCGGCGTGCTGCATTCAGCACCCGCTTCGGCCGCCGACGCGACCATCCCGATCATCGTCAAGGACACCACCTCCTTCTACTGGCAGATCGTGCTGGCCGGCGCCCGCAAGGCCGGCAAGGATCTCGGCGTCAACGTGCCGGAACTCGGCGCCCAGGCCGAAACCGACGTCAATGGCCAGATCTCGATCCTCGAAAACGCCGTCGCCGGCAACCCGGCCGCTATCGTCATCTCGCCGACCGAGTTCAAGGCGCTCGGCAAGCCGATCGACGAGGCGGCTTCCAAGGTCAAGGTCATCGGCATCGACTCCGGCGCCGACTCCAAGGCCTTCACGTCCTTCCTGACCACCGACAACGTCCAGGGCGGCCGCGTCGCCGCTGACGGTCTCGCCGCCGCGATCGGCGCCGCCAATGGCGGCAAGGTCGAGGGCAAGGTTGCGCTGATCACAGCACTTCCCGGCGCCGGCTCGCTCGAGCAACGCGCGCAAGGGTTCAAGGAACAGCTCAAGGCCAAGTATCCGGGTCTCGAGCTGGTCGCCGACAAATATGCCGACGGTCAGGCTACGACCGGCCTCAACATCGCAACCGACCTGATCACCGCCAATCCGGACCTCAAGGGCATCTTCGCCTCCAACCTGATCATGGCGCAGGGCGTCGGCCAGGCGATCGCCGAGAACAACCTTGCCGGCAAGGTGGGGCTGATCGGCTTCGACAGCGACGAGAAGCTGATCAAGTTCCTCAATGACGGCGTCATCTCCGGCCTCGTCGTCCAGGACCCGTACCGGATGGGTTACGACGGCATCAAGACCGCCTTGGCCGCTTCGAAGGGCGAAAAGGTCGAGGCCAATGTCGACACCGGCGCCAACCTCGTCACCAAGGACAACATGAAGGATCCGAAGATCGACGCGCTGCTCAACCCGAAGCTCAACTGAGCATCGAGACCTATCGGTTTCCGGGACGGCGTCGTCGTCCCGGAACCATCCTCACAGCGGCTTGGCAATTCGCCGGCTTGCTTTAGGCTCGCGTTTAAGACGCATCGCTGCGTACCCAACGGTTGAGACCAATCTGGGAGGATTGTCATGACGTCGACGGCGCAGGAACTGCACCCAGCCCCCACACTGGAGCCGGGCAGGACGATCCTCGAACTCAACGGGCTGGAAAAGCGCTACCCCGGCACGCATGCGCTGAAGCCTGTACAACTCGCCTTCAAGGCGGGTGAGATCCACGCCATCGTCGGCGAGAACGGCGCCGGCAAATCCACCCTCATCAAGCTTCTGACCGGCGTCATGCCGCGCACCTCGGGCGAGGTCATCTGGGAAGGCAAGCCGGCGGCTTTGGCCACCCCGCATGAGGCGATGGCGCTGGGCATCAACGCCGTCCACCAGGAGGTGGTGCTGTGCCGCCATCTCACCGTCGCCGCCAACATGTTCCTCGGCGAGGAGGAGTCCCGCTTCGGCCTGCTGCAGCAGCGCGCCATGGTCAAGGAAGCGCAGAAGATCATCGACGGGCTCGGCTTCGACCTGCCGGCGCACGTCGTGCTCGGCGATCTCACCATCGGCCAGCAGCAGCTGATCGCCGCCGCCCGCGCAACCGTGCGCGGCACCAAGTTCCTGATCTTCGACGAGCCGACTGCCTACCTCACCCGCAAGGAAGCCGACCAGCTCTTCAAGCTGATCCGCCGGCTCAAGAGCGAAGGCGTCACCATCATCTATATCAGCCACCGCATGGAGGAAGTGTTCGAGCTCGCCGACCGCGTTTCCGTGCTGCGCGACGGGACCCTCGTCGGCACCAGGAACATCGCTGAGACAAACGACGCCGAGCTGGTCAAGATGATGATCAACCGCTCGATCGAGCAGATCTACCACAAGGAGCATTTCACCCCCGGGGCCGCGATCGTCGAGACGAAGAACCTCTCGGGCAAAGGCTTCGAGAATGTCTCGGTGACGGTCCGCGCCGGCGAGATCGTCGGCCTCTACGGCCTGATCGGCGCCGGCCGCAGCGAGTTCGTCACCACGCTCTACGGCCGCCACCGGAAGTCGGCCGGCCAGATCCTGTGGCAGGGCAAGGAAGTCCAGGTCAATTCCGAGCACGACGCGATCCGGCTCGGCATGGCGCTGGCGCCGGAAAGCCGCCGCGATCAGGGCCTGTGCCTCAATTTGCCGGTCGGCATGAACCTCAACCTGCCGATCTACAAGCGCATCTCGAGCAACCTTTTGATTTCCGGTGCCAAGGAAAAGGCCGAGGCCGACCGCCAGATCGCCGGCTTGCGCATCAAGACGCCGACGCGCAATGCGCTCGCCTCCAGCCTGTCCGGCGGCAACCAGCAGAAGATCGTCATCGGCAAATGGCTGGCGCATGGCGCCAAGCTGTTCATCTTCGACGAGCCGACGGTTGGCGTCGATGTCGGCACCAAGGCCGAGATCTACCGGCTGTTCAGCGCGCTTCTGTCGAAAGGCGCCGGCATCATCCTGATCTCGTCCTATCTGCCGGAAGTTTATGAACTGGCCGACACGCTGCATGTGTTCCGGCGCGGCAAGCTGGTCGCCACGCATGGCTTCCGCACCGCCGACCACGAGGAAATTCTCACGCAGGCGCTTGCCGAGAAACAAGAAAAGCAGGGAGGTCAGACATGAGCACCGAGGCCATCGCCGTCGAAAAGCCCAAGCGAAATTACAACGCCCTGTTCGGGCTGACGCTGCTGGCGCTGCTGGTTCTGCTGTGGGTCATCCTGTCGCTGGCGACGACGAGCTTCGCCTCGGCCAACAACATCTCGAACCTTTTGCGTCAAGGTTCGATGATTGCCATCCTGGCGGTCGGCCAGACGTTCGTCATCATCACCGGCGGCATCGATCTTTCCGTCGGCGCGGTGGTCGGCTTCACCACCGTCATCGCCGCCATGTTGATCAATGCCGGCCTGCCGGTCTTCCTCGCTATCCTGATCACTCTTCTGGTCGGCGTCGCCATCGGCCTGTTCCACGGCTTCGGCATCGTCAAAATGGGCCTGCCGCCCTTCATCATCACGCTGGCGACGCTGACATCCCTGCGCGGCATCGGCCTGTTGATGACCAACGGCAATTCGATCTCGATCAACAACGACGCCTTCCAGGAGTTCTCGCGCAATTCCTTCGTCGGCGTCCCCAACCTGTTCTGGATGGTCATCCTGGTTGGTATTCCGGCCTACGTGTTCCTGCATCACAGCCGCTGGGGCCGCTATCTGTTCTCGGTCGGCTCCAATGCAGAGGCCTCGCGCCTGTCCGGCGTCAACGTGCAGCGCACCATCTACATGGCCTACACGCTGTCCGGCCTGTGCGCGGCCTTCGTCGGCGTGCTGCTCGCCTCACGCATCGGCATCGGCAACCCGACGCAGGCCGAAGGCTGGGAACTGCAGGCGATTGCCTCGTCGGTGATCGGCGGCACCTCGCTGTTCGGCGCGGTGGGTTCGGTGCATGGGCCGCTGCTCGGCGCCTTCATCCTGGCCACCATCAACAACGGCGCCAACCTGCTCAACGTCAATGCCTTCTGGCAGCGGATCATCACCGGCCTGCTGATCATCGTCATCGTCTACTTCGACGGTCTGCGCCGTCGCGGCAAATGAATCCTCCCTGAAACTTCCGCGCCGGCCCGCGAGACCGAGGCCGGCGCGCTTTTTTGCTTCGGATTGCCCATGAAAGCCGTTGTCTGCCGCTCGCCCGGCGAGCTTGTCCTCGAAGACCGCGCCGACCCCGGTGCGCCGCCGCCCGGCTGGGCGCGCGTCGCGGTCAGCCATGTCGGCATCTGCGGCACCGACTACCACATCTTCGAAGGCAAGCATCCCTTCCTGGCCTATCCGCGCATCATGGGCCACGAGGTTTCCGGCACGATCGTCGAGGCGGGTGAAGGCGTCGACATCAGCGTCGGCGAGCCGGTGATCATCAATCCCTATCTGGCCTGCGGCAAATGCATTGCCTGCCGGCATGGCAAGCCGAATTGCTGCGTCAAGATCGAAGTGCTGGGCGTCCACCGCGACGGCGCTATGTGCGACGAGATCCTGGTACCGGCGCAAAACCTCTACCCGGCAAACGGCCTGTCGCTGGCCGACGCCGCCGCGGTGGAATTCCTGGCCATCGGCGCGCATGCGGTGCGCCGATCGCTTGGCATGCCCGGCGCGCGCACGCTGGTCATCGGCGCCGGCCCGATCGGCCTCGGTACGGCGATCTTCGCGCGCATCGCAGGGCAAGACGTCAGCCTGCTCGACATGAGCGCCGAGCGCCTCGGCTTCGCCGAAAAAGAACTCGGCTTTGCCGCGCTGGACGGTTCGAAGGCAACAGCCGATGAACTGGTGCGGCAGGCAACCGCCGGCGAAGGTTTCGATCTTGTCTTCGACGCGACCGGCAACACCCAGTCTGTGCAGTCGGCTTTCGTCCATGTCGCGCATGGCGGCACGCTGGTGCTGGTCAGCGTCGTCAAGGACGACATCGCCTTCTCCGACCCCGAATTCCACAAGCGCGAGATGACGCTGATCGGCAGCCGCAATGCGCTGAAGGCGGATTTCGAGCATGTGGCCGCTTCGATCCGCAACGGTGCCGTGCCGCTCGCCAAGCTCGTCACCCACCGCACGACGCTCGCCGGAACGCCGCGGGATCTCGCCAGATGGACGCATGAGAAGTCGGGGTTGATCAAGGCGGTTATCGAGGTCGGCTAGGAAGCCCGCATCGAGGTCTCGCTAACTGGATGGTTGTCTGCCCCGGCAAGTCGCAGTCTTGGTGGTTGGCAGAAGCGCCTATCCCTTCGTCATCCACGGGCGGAGCAAGGAGCGTAGCGACGCAGCGCAGACCCGAGGATCCATTCCGTGACGTCGACGCGTTGCAGCGATCCAGAATTCTGCTCCGCTGCGCTCTACGATCAAGGTTACGGAATGGATCCTCGGGTCTGCGCTCCGCTTCGCGTCGCTCCGCCCGTGGATGACGACCTCCGGTTTATCGTCCGAAGATGACGATGCCGAAGGCTAATCGCCGCCCGACAGCCTCAGTTCCACCCGTTCCGCGGGAAAGCGCGACTCGGCGAACTGGATCGGCTGGCCGTCGAGCGTGACGTTGACCGCGACGGTGACCAGCACGATGGCGCCGGGCTGCAAATCCAGCGCGGCAAGGTCGTCGGCATCGGCATGACGTGCCGACAGCACCGTCGAGTGTCTCAGATAGTCGTTGATGCCGAAGCGCTTGAGCGAGGCGGTGATCGATCCCGTCTCGGCCATGGCGGATTCGATGCCGGTGAAGCGTCCGGCATCGAACCAGGTCGTCGCGCGCGACACCGGGTGACCGTCGGCCTCGCCGCGTGTCTCCAGGCGGATGACGGCCGCGCCCTTCGCTATAGCCAGCGCCTCGGCGATGCGCCGGCTGGCCGGCTCTGTCGATGACGACAATAGCGCGATATGCCGTTCGGTCGTCTGCCCCTGCAGCCCGGTCGAGAAGCGCGTGCGCGCGCCGATCGGATAGGACAGACGCTTGCGCGACAAGACGAAGGTGCCGCGCCCCTGCTCGGCCCTCAGCACGCCTTCCTGCACAAGTGCTGCGATGGCGCTGCGCACTGTGTGGCGGTTGACGCCGTAGCGCGCCGCCAACACGACTTCAGGCGGCAGCGCTGCATTCTCGGCGAAATCGCCACTCGCGATCCCCTGCAAGATCCTGTCGGCGATCTGCCGCCACAGCGACACGCCGTTGCGTCTTTCGATGCTGCCCGCCAGTCCGACCACTCACTGCCCCCAAAGCAATTTCTTGCGCCTGTCATCCACCCGTCATGGACTCTCGTTACGAGATAAGTATAATTTGTATAATTGTCTATATCAATAGACAAATTCCGATATGCAGGAGCGATGCCATGCGAGGACAGGAAGCGCGCGAGCAGGCTGGGCGGAAGGCCTTGATGGCGACGCTGGCGCATGCCGCGGCCGATGAGATCGCCCGTCTGTGGAACGAGTCGGGCCTGCCTTCCGAGGCCGAGCTTTTGCGCGGCCCGGAGACCGGATTGGTAACGGTGCGCGGGCGGATCGGCGGCGGCGGCGCGCCCTTCAATGTCGGCGAGGCGACCGTCACCCGCGCCACGGTGCGGCTGCCGACCGGGCAGGTCGGCCATTCCTACGCGCTCGGCCGCGACAAGGGCAAGGCTAAGCTGGCAGCCATTGCCGACGCGCTGTGGCAGGACCCGGCGCACCGCGAGGCGGTCGAGACGAAGCTGGCCGCGCCCTTGCGCACGGCGCTCGATGCGGCGCGCGAGACGCGGCGGGTCGAAACGGCGGCCACGAAAGTGGATTTCTTCACCATGGTGCGCGGAGAGGACTGATGGATATCGCCACGCAATCGATCGACGGCGGTTTCACCGAACCGGTCTTCAACGCGCAGATCGTCTTCCGCGCCATCATGGACGCGATGGCGCGCCCCGGCACGGTCCAGACCCTGCAGCAGCTCGCCCATCCGCCGGCGCCGTTGTCGGCAACGGCCGGCGCCGTGGCGTTGGCGCTCTGCGACAACGACACGCCGCTCTGGCTCGATCCGCCGCTGCAGGCCGAAGCTTCGGTCAAGGCCTGGCTCGGCTTTCACACCGGCGCGCCTTTGGCCAACACGCCGGCCGACGCGCATTTCGCCTTGATCGCCAAACCGGCGGAAATGGTGGCGCTCGACGGTTTCTCGCAAGGCACTCAGGAATATCCCGACCGCTCGACGACGCTAATCCTGCTCACCAGCGATCTCGGTTCCGGCCCGACATTGCTGCTCGAAGGCCCCGGCATCGAAAAGACGGCGATGATCGCGCCGACCGGCATGCCGCGCCATTTCGTCGAGCAATGGAAGCAGAACAACCAGCGTTTCCCGCGCGGCGTCGACATCATCCTGGCGGCGCCCGGCAGCCTCGCCTGCCTGCCGCGCACCACCCGCATCAAGACGATGGAGGCATGACATGTATGTCGCGGTGAAAGGCGGCGAGGCCGCTATAGCCAACGCCCATCGCCTGCTGGCCGATCGCCGCCGCGGCGATCGTTCCGTGCCGGCGCTGCGCCTCGACCAGATCGTCGAGCAGTTGGCGCTTGGCGTCGACAGGGTGATGAGCGAAGGCTCGCTCTATGATCGCGAGCTCGCCGCTTTAGCCGTCGTCCAGGCGCGCGGCGACATGATCGAGGCGATCTTCCTGGTGCGCGCCTACCGCACCACGCTGCCCCGTTTCGGTTATACCAATCCGGTCGATACCGGCGCGATGCAACTCGAGCGGCGGGTGTCGGCCACCTACAAGGACCTGCCCGGCGGGCAAGTGCTCGGCCCGACCTTCGACTATACCCACCGACTGCTCGATCCCGAACTCGCCGCCGGCACCGAGGTCGAAACGCCGGCGCAGCGTCCGGTCGAGGCCGAAGCGATGCCGCGTGTCTCCGCCATCCTCGCCCATGAAGGCCTGATCGAAGCCGATGGCGACATGCCGCTCGACCACGTGCCTGGCGACATCACCCGCGAGCCGCTGCAATTCCCGATGGCGCGCGACATCCGCCTGCAGGCCCTGTCGCGCGGCGACGAGGGTTTTCTGCTGGCGCTCGGCTATTCGACGCAGCGCGGCTATGCCCGCAACCATCCTTTCGTCGGCGAGGTGCGCATCGGCGAAGTCGAGCTCGAGCTGGAGGTTCCGGAACTGCCTTTCGCCGTGCCGCTCGGCTCGATCCGCGTCACCGAATGCCAGATGGTCAACCAGTTCAAGGGCTCGGCCAAGGTGCCGCCGCAGTTCACCCGCGGCTACGGCCTCGTCTTTGGCCAGAGCGAGCGCAAGGCGATGGCGATGGCGCTATGCGACCGGGCGCTGCGTGCCGCCGAGCTCGGCGAGGATGTCGTCGCTGCCGCGCAGGACGAGGAGTTCGTCATCTCGCATTCCGACAATGTCCAGGCGACCGGCTTCGTCGAGCATCTGAAGCTGCCGCACTATGTCGACTTCCAGGCCGAGCTCGGCCTCGTTCGCCGCATGCGCGCCGAATACGAGGCGCGGGAAAACGAGAACCAGGCCGCCGAGGAAAAGCGAGAGGCGGCGGAATGACCCTAACGCCCGCCGCCACCGAACCACAGGCCGATAAAACCACGCGCGCCAGCAACGGTCTCGCCACGTGGAGGCGCCTTTGGCGCGGGCAGGACCATCTTCCACAGCACAAAGGCCACGATGCCGGCAAACACCAGCAGCAGCACGCCAAGATGCAACCAACCGGTGGAGTCCATGTGGGCCCGCTCTCGCGTCTTAAGCACCAATTTCTTACCACAGAGCGGACGTGATCGCCATGACCGACATCGCCACCTACAACTTCGCCTATCTCGACGAGCAGACCAAGCGGATGATCCGCCGCGCCATCCTCAAGGGCATCGCCATTCCCGGCTACCAGGTGCCCTTTGCCTCGCGCGAGATGCCGATGCCGTACGGCTGGGGCACCGGCGGCGTGCAGGTCACCGCCTCGATCATCGGTCCGGATGATGTGCTTAAAGTCATCGACCAGGGCGCCGACGACACGACCAACGCCGTCTCGATCCGCGCCTTCTTCAAGAAAGTCGCCAACGTCGCCGTCACCACCGACACGGCGAAGGCGAGCATCATCCAGACCCGCCACCGCATTCCGGAACGGCCGCTGACCGCCGGCCAGGTGCTGGTCTTCCAGGTGCCGATCCCCGAGCCGCTGCGCTTCCTCGAGCCGCGCGAGACCGAAACGCGAAAAATGCATGCGCTGGAGGAATACGGCCTGATGCATGTCAAGCTCTACGAGGACATCGCCAGGCACGGCCGCATCGCCACCACCTATGCCTATCCGGTGAAGGTCGAGGGCCGCTATGTGATGGATCCTTCGCCGACGCCGAAATTCGACAATCCGAAGATGCATCGTTCGCCGGCTTTGCAATTGTTCGGCGCCGGCCGCGAGAAGCGCATCTACGCGGTGCCGCCCTTCACCGACGTCGTCAGCCTCGATTTCGAGGATCATCCCTTCGAGGTGCAGACCTTCGACCAGCCCTGCGCGCTGTGCGGCGCCGAAAATGTCTATCTCGACGAGGTCATCCTCGATGACCACGGCGGCCACATGTTCGTCTGCTCGGATACCGACCACTGCGAGAAGCGGCGTGGCGACCCTACCTCCCCCTTGTGGGGAGGTCGCGCCGAAGGCGCGGGTGGGGGTGACTTGGCAGCGACCCATCCAACCCCCACCCCGGCGCTGCGCGCCGACCCTCCCCACAACGGGAAGGGTAAGGAGGCCGAATGACCGACGAACCGCTGCTGCGCGTTTCAGCACTTTCCAAATTCTACGGCTCGCGCGTCGGCTGCGAGAACGTCACTTTCGATCTCTGGCCGGGCGAGGTTCTGGCAGTGGTCGGCGAGTCCGGCTCCGGCAAGACGACGCTGCTCGACTGCCTGTCGACCAGGCTGCTGCCGTCGTCCGGCACGGCGAGCTACCGCATGCGCGATGGCCAGTGGCGCGAGCTTTACCGCATGAGCGAGGCCGAGCGCCGCTTCCTGATGCGCACCGACTGGGGTTTTGTCCATCAGAACCCGGCCGATGGCCTGCGCATGACGGTGTCCGCCGGCGCCAATGTCGGCGAGAGGCTGATGGCCGTCGGCGATCGTCACTACGGCAAGATCCGGGCCACCGCGGTCGACTGGCTGTCGCGTGTCGAGATCGACGAGGACCGCATCGACGACGAGCCGCGCGCTTTCTCCGGCGGCATGCGCCAGCGCCTGCAGATCGCCCGCAATTTGGTGACCGGACCGCGCCTGGTGTTCATGGACGAGCCGACCGGCGGCCTCGACGTTTCGGTGCAGGCGCGCCTGCTCGATTTGTTGCGCGGGCTGGTCACCGACCTCGGTCTTGCCGCGATCGTCGTCACCCATGACCTCGCCGTGGCGCGGCTTCTGTCGCAGCGCATGATGGTGATGAAGGACGGCCGCGTCGTCGAAAGCGGCCTCACCGACCGCGTGCTCGACGACCCGCGCGCGCCTTACACGCAGTTGCTTGTTTCTTCGATCCTGCAGGTTTGATCATGGCCACCCCGCTTGTCGTTTCCGATGTCGCGAAAAGCTTCACCATGCATCTGCGCGACGGCGTCACGCTGCCGGTGGTGGCGGGCGTCTCCTTCTCGATCCGCGCCGGCGAATGCGCCGTGCTCGGCGGCCCGTCCGGCGCGGGAAAAAGCTCGATCCTGAAGATGCTCTATGGCAACTACGCCGTCGATGAAGGCCAGATCATCGTCCAGCATGCGGGCGGGCTGATCGATCTCGCGACAGCCAGTCCGCGCACCGTGCTTGCCGTGCGCCGCCGTACCATCGGCTATGTCAGCCAGTTCCTGCGCACCGTGCCGCGCGTCCCGGCGCTCGACGTCGTCGCCGAGCCGCTGGTCGAGCGCGGCGAGGACAGGGATGCGGCGCGTGCGAAGGCTCGTGCGCTGTTGGCGCAGCTCAACCTGCCGGAAAAGCTTTGGGCCCTGCCGCCCGCGACCTTCTCCGGCGGAGAGCAGCAGCGCGTCAACATCGCGCGCGGCTTCATCACCGAGCATCCGATCCTCCTGCTCGACGAACCGACCGCTTCGCTCGACGCCAGGAACCGCGATGTCGTGGTCCAGCTGATCGCCGCCAAGAAGGCGGCGGGCGTCGCCTTGCTCGGCATCTTCCATGATCTCGACGTGCGCGACGCCGTCGCCGATCGCGTCATCGACGTCACCGCTTTCGCCGCAGGCAAGGTAGCCGCATGATGAAGCTTTCGGAAACGCCGCTGATCCATCCGACGGCGCAGGTCGAGAACTCGACGCTCGGCCGCTGGACCGAGATCGCCGAGCGCAGCCGCGTCGCCGAATGCGAGCTCGGCGACTATTCCTACATGATGCAGGACTGCGCCGTCTGGTGCGCGACTATTCGAAAGTTCTCCAACATCGCGGCAAGCGTGCGCATCAACGCCACCAACCACCCGACCTGGCGGCCGACCCTGCACCACTTCACCTACCGCGCCTCCGACTATTGGGACGACGCCGAGCATGAGAGCGAATTCTTCGCTCAGCGCCGCGCAAAGCGCGTCACCATCGGCCACGACACCTGGCTCGGCCACGGTTCGACGGTCCTGCCCGGCGTGAGCGTCGGCGACGGCGCGGCGGTCGGCGCGGGTGCGGTGGTGTCGAAGGATGTCGCGCCCTACACCATCGTCGGCGGCGTGCCGGCAAAGCCGATCCGCGAGCGCTTCGACCGCCGCACCGCCGAGCGCTACCAGGCTTTAGCCTGGTGGGATTGGGATCATGCGAGGCTGCGCGCCGCGCTCGACGATTTTCGTGAACTGTCGGCCGAGGCTTTCCTGGAGAAACACGGCGGCTGAAGACGGGCGTGTTTTCGCGTGTGTCCAGGAACATGCGCATATGCTAAAGTGAGGTATGTTTGAGGGGTTCATGCAGCCCTTGCGAGAAGACGTGCCGGCCCCGCCGACAGCCGCCGCGGAGCCGGGAATGGTGACTGCCTTTGTGGTCCTGGTCTTTCTCGGCAGTATCCTTGCCGCTATTTGGTTCTGATCCGTTTCCATCTCGCGCGAGACCCTGACCGTGCCGATCATTCGTCCCGCCACACCGGCCGACACAAATGCGATCTGGTCCATTCTCGAACCTGTCCTGCGGGCCGGTGAAACTTATGCGCTGCCCCGCGACTGGAACCGCGACCAGGCGCTGGGCTACTGGTTTTCCGATGGCCACGACGTGTTCGTGGCCGAGGAAACCGGCGACGTGGCAGGCTGCTACTATCTCCACGCCAACCAGCGTGGTGGCGGCGCGCATATCGCCAATTGCGGCTATGTGACATCGGCCGCATCGACCGGGCGCGGCATTGCGACCGCGATGTGCGAGCATTCCTTGCAGCGGGCTGTCGAACTCGGCTTCCGCGCCATGCAGTTCAACTTCGTCATCAGCAGCAACGAGCGCGCGGTGAAGCTGTGGCAGCGGCTCGGCTTCGACATTGTCGGCACCATCCCGCAAGCATTCGACCATCCGCGGCTAGGCTATGTCGATGCGTTCGTGATGCACCGCATGCTGTAGACATACGTGGGTTTCACATCCTTGACACATGAGTCGGACACGAGACGATCTCCCCCAGGAGATCGCCATGCTCGACACAATCAGACCCTCGCTCGCCGGATTCTTCGAAGGTACCAACCCGACGCCGCCGACGCATCTCGGCACTCGCTACGACACGGCTGGCAACTTCCTGCTCGAACCCGGCAACACTGTCGTCTGCCATCTGGTCAAGGGCTCTGCTTCCGAAGCGGCGATCATCAAGGTGCGCGAGCGCATGCTCGCAATGCCCGACGCCGATCGCCTCGCCTTCACGCCGATCTCCAGCCTGCACATGACCCTGTTCCAGGGCATCATCGAATATCGCCGCCGCCTCCCTTACTGGCCTTCGGACGTACCGCTCGACACCGACATCGACGGCATGACCCGCCTCTATCTCGAACGGCTGCAAGGCTTCGAGAGTCACGACCCCTTCAAGATCAAAGTTGTCGAAGTCGTGCCGACCGGCCTCACCGTCGCCGGCGCCACCGAGGAAGACCGCCGGATCCTGAACGCCTGGCGTGACGCGCTTTCGGTACCGTTCGGCTACCGCCACCCGGACCACGACGCCTATGTCTTCCACATCACTTTCGCCTACCAGATCCGCCGGCTCGCCGACGAACGCGTGGCCGTCTGGCGGGATCTGTTCGACGATTGCCTGTCGTTCCTCGAGCGCCAGGCTCCGGTGATCGAATTGCGCCCGCCGGCCTTCTGCAGCTTCAAGGACATGAAGCATTTCGAGGAATTGCTTATCCTGGAGTAACCCCGCCAAGCCTGTGGGCGGTAACAAAACTGACATCAATCCGACACCCCAGCTTCACGTGCCTGCGCTAGCGAAGGTTAACAGACCTGCAAAAGCGATGGACTGGAGTTTTGGTATGTCAGCATCATCGGCCTCGCTCGAAATCCGCGGCATAACCCGACGATTTGGCAAGAACACCGCTGTCAGCGACATCAACATTTCCATACCGCGCGGCCAGATGGTCGGCATCATCGGCCGCTCGGGCGCCGGCAAGTCGACGCTGCTGCGCATGATCAACCGGCTCATCGACCCTAGCCATGGTTCGATTTTCTTTGACGGCGCCGAGGTGTCGAGCCTGCAGGGTTCGCCGCTGCGCCGCTGGCAGCGCGACTGCGCCATGATCTTCCAGCAGTTCAACCTGGTGCCGCGCCTCGACGTTTTGACCAATGTCCTGCTCGGCCGCCTCAATCACCGCTCGACGGTTTCCAACCTGCTCGGCATGTTCACGCGCGTCGAATGCGCCGAGGCGGTGGCCGCGCTCGAGCGCCTCGACATCGCCCGCACCGCATTGCAGCCGGCCGGCACGCTGTCCGGCGGCCAGCAGCAGCGCGTCGCGATCGCCCGCGCCATGATGCAGCAGCCGAAGGTGCTCTTGGCCGACGAGCCGATCGCCTCGCTCGACCCGCTCAATGCTAGGGTGGTGATGGATTCGCTGCGTGACATCAACCTGCGCGAAGGCATCACCGTCGTCACCAACCTGCACACGCTGGACACGGCGCGAGCCTATTGCAATCGCATCATCGGCATGGCCGCCGGCAAGGTCGTCTTCGACGGCGCTCCGCAAGACCTCGACCGCGACGCCGTGCGCACTGTCTACGGCGCCGATGCCAGCGGCGCCGAGATCTCCGAAGCCATCACGTCGACCAGCGTGACCATCAGGCCCAAGATCACCGCATCCGCCGGACCGCTCGAACCAGCCTTCCCTGGCTACTGAGTCCACCGCCTCGCGCCGATAGCTCGGGCCAATCGCGGATTTCAGCAGAGCAACCCGGATCGCCCGCCAGCGTCAAAGGCAAGACTTGGAAAATCAGAACGCCGCCGGCGCGCAGCCGGAACAACAGGAGAGAGATCAAAATGTTCAGGAAGATGGTTTTTGGAGCAGTTTCACTGCTCGCCATGGCGGCAAGCGCCGCACACGCCGCTGACATCAAGGAGTTCCGCGTCGGCATCCTCGGCGGCGAGAACGAGACCGACCGCCTGCGCAACTACCAGTGCCTCGCCGACCATTTGAAGTCGGAATTCGGCTTCGAGAAGGTGTCGCTGTTCCCGGCCGCCGACTATGACGGCGTGATCCAGGGCCTGCTCGGCGGCACGCTCGACTTCGCCGAGCTCGGCGCGTCCGGCTACGCTAGCGTCTATATCAAGGACCCGAAGGCGGTCACGCCGATCCTCACCACCCAGCAGACCGACGGCTCGACCGGCTATTATTCGGTCGGCCTGGCGCTGAAGACGTCCGGCATCACCGACATCAAGTCGGCCAAGGGCAAGAAGCTCGGCTACGCCGATCCGGACTCGACCTCGGGCTATCTGATCCCGCTGACCCAGATTCCGAAGGACACCGGCGCTTCGAACGAGACCTACTTCGCCTCGACCCAGTTCAACGGCGGCCATGAGAACAACGTGCTGGCCGTGCGCGACGGCAAGGTCGACGTTGCCGTGGACGATTCCTCAGGCATCGGCGACTTCAAGAACGGCTACACCTCCGGCACCTTCCACAAGGAAGTCGCCAAGGGCGCCGTCGACCCGAACGACTTCGTCGAAGTGTGGCGCTCGGGCCTGATCCCGAACGGCCCGCTGGTGGTCCGCACCGCGCTCGGCGACGACATGACCGCCAAGCTCACCGCCTTCTTCACCGCCTTGCCGGCCAAGGACAAGGCCTGCTTCGAAGGCGTCGAGGGTGGCGATTTCACCGGCTACGTCCCTGTGAAGCCGGAATTCTACAACGTCATCGTCGAAGCCCGCAAAGCCGCTATCGGCGGCTGACGGCATCAGAAAAGGGCGGCGTGGTGAAACGCCGCCCTTTTTGCATGTTCCAATCATGACAGTCTCGGCGACAATCCATACCGAAGCCACCCGGCAGCAAGCGGATGCCTGGCGACGCCAGACCTCGCTGCGCCGTTTCTACACCGCGCTCGGCGTCGCGCTGCTGCTTGTCGCCATGTGCGCCACGATGTGGTTCGCCGACGAAGCCAATGCCGGGCATTTCTTCGACCGGTTGCCGCACATTCTCGACTTCCTGAGCTGGCTGGTACCGAAGGACTGGAGCGATGTCTGGCGGGCGCTTTTCGATATCGCCTCGCCAAATGACAAGGGCACGCAGGAGTTCAACTTCCCGCTCGGCCGCGTCTACGTCTGGGACGGCTTCTATATCCCTGAATATTTCGAGCTGATGCTGACCACGGTGAACGTGGCGCTGGTCTCGACCTTCATCGGCTTCGTGTTTGCCGTGCCCTTCTCCTTCATCGCCGCGCGCAACCTGACGCCGAGTCCCCTCCTGCGGCTTGTCGTCAAGCGCTTCATGGAATTGCTGCGCGCCTTCCCCGAGATCGTCATCGCCGGCCTGTTCGCGGCCATCGTCTCGATCGGCCCGGTCGCCGCCATCATCGCCATCGGCCTGCATTCGATCGGCGCGCTGGGCAAGCTTTTCTACGAGATCAACGAGAATATCGACATGCGCCCGGAGGAGGGTCTGCGCGCGGTCGGCGCCAACTGGTTCGAGCGCGTGCGCTTCGCCGACCTGCCGCAGGTGCTGCCCAATTTCATGTCCTACACGCTGCTCCGGATCGAGATCAACGTGCGCATCTCGACCATCATGGGCGCGGTCGGCGGCGGCGGCATCGGCGAGGAGCTGAAGCTGTCGATTTCGCGCGGCTTCGGCGCCAAGACGCTGGCGCTCGTGCTGCTGCTCTTCACCACCATCTTCCTCGTCGACCAGTTCTCCGCCTGGCTGCGCCGCAAGCTTGTCGGTGAGCAGGCTTTCCTGATGAGCGCTTGATATGGCTGCTATAACCGCCGACGAAATCAGCGCGATCGAACAACGCTTTCCGGAAATATTCCACCGCCCTGCCTACAAGCGCTTCTGGCCGCTGCTGCTGATTGCCGGCACGGTGCTCTATCTCGCTTACGCCTTGTGGTTCTTCAGCCTGCCGCAGGTGCTGCGCGAGTCGCATTGGGAGCGCCTGCCGCTCTTCCTGTCGCAGTGGATCAGCTACGACCTGCAGCCGGAATTCCGTCTCGACCAACCGCAGATCACGCCGAAATATCCGCGCTTCTCGGCGCTTGGCGAAAACCCCAATCCTGATTGGGTGATCAAGAACCCCGACGGCACTTTCACGGTTCGGATCGACGGCGATGCGAAATCCGTCACCTTCGACAAGACCAGGGCGACGATCATCGCGAATGGCGTGACCGTGCCGATATCGCTGACCGGCGGCAAGCCGGTTGTGACAGGTCCGGTACCCGACTGGGTAACGGTCCATGACGACGAAATCGTCGCCAAGATGGGCTTTGCCGGCGAGGTGCGCGTCACCGTCGACCGCGTCAAGGTGCGCAAGCGTTTCCTCGGCTGGGCGAATTTCGTCTTCGACACGCGCTCGCCCTTCTTCGGCAAATCGGCCGGCGAAGTGATCTCGCTGCTTGTCTCGGGACCTGAGCTTCAGCCCGGCACATCGAACCTCGCTCTTGCCGCCGACAACATCTGGAACAACGCCCAATGGCAGCACGGTGATGTCTGGACGAAGCTGTTGCAGACCATCGTCATGGCGTTCCTCGGCACGCTGCTCGGCGGCATCGTCGCCTTCCCGCTCGCCTTCTTCGCCGCCCGCAACATCACGCCGAGCGGTCTGCTCAGCCAGGTGCTGAAACGCTTCTTCGACTTCATGCGCTCGGTCGACATGCTGATCTGGGCGCTGTTCTTCACCCGCGCCTTCGGCCCTGGACCGCTGGCCGGAAGTGCCGCGATCTTCTTCACCGAGATCGGCACGCTCGGCAAAACTTATTCCGAGGCGCTGGAGAACATCGACGACAAGCCGCGCGAAGGCGTCGTCTCAACCGGCGCCAACGGCCTGCTGGTGCAGCGCTACGGCGTGCTGCCGGAAGTCGTGCCGGTCTTCATCAGCCAGACGCTCTATCAGTGGGAATCCAACACCCGCGGCGCGACCATCATCGGCGCCGTCGGGGCCGGCGGCATCGGCCTGAAATTGTGGGAAGCGATGCGCACCAACTCGAACTGGGCCAACGTCTTCTACATGGTGCTGCTGACGCTGCTCGTCGTTTTCATCTTCGACAACATCTCGAATTTTTTGCGCCGCAGGTTGAGCCGCACGCTGCATGATTACAATCGGCTGCAGGCCCAGCGGGGGTGACCTTGTGACCCATAAGGGCGGACATGGTATAGTGCCGCGCCAAGGGTCGACCCACACTCCGTCGAGCTTCGCTCGACATCTCTCCCCCGATCGACGGGGTAGAGGAAAGGCGCGAGGCTATCCGAGCCGCGCCTGTCCTCGAAGGCCGAGGCTCCCTTTCCTCTCCCTCCGGAGGGGGGAGAGGTGGCTCGGCGAAGCCGAGACGGAGTGGGGGAACCACTTGGCAATCGCCGCGAGGTCTCCTTTTGCGCGTCACTATCGCCCGATCAGGGCGCTAAGCCGTAGCCTTCCACCCATTCCTGATATGCTTATACCCGTCCCGATAGACCGCCTCTGGGCTCTCCGCAAAATCGCGCCACACCTTGGTCGCCGCCGCTAGGTCCTTCAGCGAGCGGCCGAACGACTCGATGGTCAGCCAGTCGTCATAGCCGCTCTTGCGGATCGCCGCGAAAGTCTCTTTCCAGGGGATGCTGCCGCGTCCCGGCACGCCGCGGTCATTCTCCGAAATGTGGATATGGACGACATTCCGGCGGTTGCTTGTATAGGCGCCGATCGGATCGGCCTCCTCGATATTGGCATGGAAGGTGTCGTACATCGCCTTGATATGCGGCCGGTCGATCGCGTCGATATGCTCCGACAGGTCGGCCATGGTGTTGACCAGATAGCATTCGAAACGGTTGAGCGCTTCCAGCCCGATGGTCACGCCCTTCTTGCCGGCATGGTCGCCGATGGCGCGCTGCGAGGCGACCGAGCGCTTCTTTTCCGCCGACGTCGGACCGCTGCCGGAAAAGGCGCCGAGCGTCGAATGCAGCGGCCCGCTGAGGGTGTCCGCGCCGAGCGCGGCGCTGCAGTCGATCGCCCATTTCATGTAGTCGATGCCGGCCTTGCGGGTGGCGGCGTCCGGCGAAATCAGGTTCATCGCCGGATCGCCCATGGCCGAAACCGCGGTGCGCTCAAGGCCGATGCGGTCGAGCATCTCGCCGAGCTTTTTGTAGTCGTCGGGCGTGCCTGAGAAGACCGGTATCTCGACGCCGTCGAAGCCGGTCGCCTTGATGTCCCTCAGCAGCGCCTCGTGTTTCTTCGAGACGCTGGTCGTCCACAAGAACATGCACATGCCGATTTTCATCGACATCCCTCCCCCTTTGCGGGTCAGCTGAACGCCGCCTCTGCCACTCCCCCTCATCCGGCCGCTTCGCGGCCACCTTCTCCCCGCCGGGGAGAAGAGACTTGGCGTCGGCGAGGGCGACCTCCTCTCCCCGAGGGGAGAGGTCGGATTGCCCCGGATTGCTCTTGCAATTCGGCTGGCAATCCGGGTGAGGGGGACTCTCCCTTCGCGACGGCCGCGCTTACAGTTTCGTCCACGCCCCATTTTTCTTCGACGACCTCACGCAAGCCTCGATGAAGGCCATACCCTCGACGCCGTCCGCGATCGTCGGGAAGACCACATCCTTAGCCGGCTTGCCGCCTTTGCGCCGTGCTGCCCGGATCGCCCGCGCGGCCTCTTGGTAGATGTTGGCAAAGCCTTCGAGATAGCCTTCCGGATGGCCGGACGGCACGCGGCTGACGCGCGCCGCGACCGGCATCGCGCCGGCGCCGGCCCGCGTTAAAAGCTGCTTCGGCTGCCCGAACGGCGTATACCAGAGGTAATTCGGGTCGGCCTGCACCCACTCCAGCCCTCCCTTGGAGCCGTAGACACGCAGCTTCAGCCCGTTCTCATGGCCGGGCGCCACCTGGCTTGCCCAGATCATGCCCTTGGCCGGATGCTTGTTGCCGACCGGCTTGAAGCGAAGCATGACGTTGATATTGTCGTCGAGTTGGCGGCCCGGCACGAAGGCGTCGAGGTCGGCCGCCAGCGTATCCAGTTCCAGCCCGGACACGAAGCGGGCAAGGTTATAGGCATGCGTGCCGATGTCGCCCAGCGCACCGCCGGCGCCGGCCTGCTTGGGATCGGAGCGCCAGGAGGCCTGTTTCTGGCCGGTGGCGGCGAGATCCTCGGTCAGCCAATCCTGCGGGTATTCCGACTGCACGATGCGGATGTCGCCGAGCTGGCCCTTGGCCACCATCTCGCGCGCCTGGCGGATCATCGGATAGGCTGTGTAATTGTGGGTGAGCACGAACACCTTGCCGGTCTTCTCGACGAGGGCTGCGAGCCGCTTCGCCTCGGCCAGCGAGGTCGCCAGCGGCTTGTCGCAGATGACATGGATGCCGGCTTCCAGGAAGGCTTTTGCCGCCGGCACATGGACGTTGTTGGGTGTGACGATCGCCACCGCCTCGATGCCGTCCGGGCGCTTGGCTTCGGCTTTGGCCATCTCGGCATAGGAGCCGTAGCTGCGCGACGGATCGAGCCCGAGTTCCTCGGCCGAGGCCTTCGCCCGCGCCGGGTCCGACGACAGCGCGCCGGCCACCAGCACGAAGTCGTTGTCCATGCGCGCCGCTATGCGGTGCACCGCGCCGATAAAGGCGCCCTGCCCGCCGCCAACCATGCCGTAGCGGATCGGGCCGCCTCCCGCTTCCGACTTCGATGCGCCGACCATGTTTGTCTCCCTCGTCTGAGATTCCCCTCCCCTCAAGGGGAAGGTTTGAGCGCTAGATTCCCATCATCGCCCGCAACAACTTCTTGTCGGTCGTGCCGGCGGCGAAGTCATCGAAGGCCTTCTCGGTCACCCGGATGATGTGGTGCTGGATGAAAGGCGCGCCTTCGGCGGCGCCGTCCTCGGGATGCTTGAGGCAGCATTCCCACTCCAGCACCGCCCAGGAATCGTAATTGTACTGGGTAAGCTTGGAGAAGATGCCGCTGAAATCCACCTGCCCGTCGCCCAGCGAGCGGAAGCGGCCCGCCCGGTTCACCCAGCCCTGATAGCCGGAATAGACGCCCTGCCGCCCGGTCGGGTTGAACTCGGCATCCTTGACGTGGAACGCCTTGATCCGCTCGTGGTAGATGTCGATGAACTCGAGATAGTCGAGCTGCTGCAAAAGGAAATGCGACGGGTCGTAGTTGATGTTGCAGCGCTTGTGGCCGCCGACCGCGTCGAGGAACATCTCGAAGGTCGCGCCGTCGAACACGTCCTCCGAGGGATGGATCTCGTAGCCGACGTCGACGCCATTGTCCTCGTAGACATCGAGGATCGGCTTCCAGCGTTTGCCGAGTTCGCCGAACGCTTCCTCGATGAGTCCTGCCGGCCGCTGCGGGAAGGGATAGAGGTAGGGGAACGCCAGCGAGCCGGTGAACGACACCGAAGCATTCAGCCCGAGATTGCGCGATGCTTTGGCGCCGAACTTCATCTGTTCGACAGCCCACTTCTGCCGCGCCGCGGGATTGTTGTGCACCTCGGCCGGCGCAAAGCCGTCCATCTGCGCGTCATAGGCCGGATGAACCGCGACCAGCTGCCCCTGCAGATGCGTCGACAATTCGGTGATCTCGACGCCCGCCTCAGTGCAGATGCCTTTCACCTCGTCGCAATAGGCCTTCGACGACGCCGCTTTCTTGAGGTCGAACAGGCGTGCATCCCAGGTCGGGATCTGCACGCCCTTGTAGCCCAGGCCGGCCGCCCATTTGGTAATCGAAGCCAGTGAGTTGAACGGCGCGGCGTCGCCCGCGAACTGCGCCAGAAACAGGCCGGGACCCTTCATCGTTGTCGGCATCGGCATCCTCCCTCTCTTGTTTTCACGACCAAGCATAGCGCCGATTGGAGCGAGGGCCAGCCTGTTTGGTCAATCCTGCCGGCATCTCAGCACTATGCCATTCTGGTATTACCAAATCCCATATTTCGGTCAAGCGCCCGAAAACCGCCAGGAAGCGATGAACGCGCTGTCAAACGGGCAAAATTACCTTATAAAATCATGGTATTGACCGACCGGCAGGGCATCCCCTGCCCACTTCTTGCCGCGCATGAAAATTTACTGTAGAGGTCATGGTGGACCCAATTGGTCGAACCAGTTTCGCGGAAAATGCTGGCAACGCCTTGGGGAGGAATCATGCGGCCGCCTCGGTCGGGAGGCGTCGCGGGGTAAATGTGACTGGCGAATTCTGGGAAGGATAGACCATGCATCTTTCGACGCACAATTGGATGCGGGCCGAGCCGCTGGAGGTAACGCTCAAGCGCATCAAGAAATTCGGCTACGAATCGATCGAGATTTCCGGCGAGCCCGAGCAGTACAAGACCAAGGAGACGCGTGCGCTCCTGAAGGAGCACGGCATTCGCTGCTGGGGTTCGGTGACGCTGATGCTGGGCGAGCGCAACCTCGCCGCCAGGGACCAGGGCCAGCGCGAGCGCTCGGTCAAGTACGTCAAGGACGTGCTCACCATGGTGAGCGAACTCGACGGTGAGATCATCACGCTGGTGCCCGCGACCGTCGGCAAGGTCGTGCCGGACGGCACCGAGGCGGAGGAATGGGGCTGGGTGGTCGACGCCACGCGTGAGTGCTTCACGCACGCCAAGAAAGTCGGCGTCAGGATCGCGGTCGAGCCGCTCAACCGCTTCGAGACCTACCTATTCAACCGCGGCGCCCAGGCGCTGGCGCTCGCCGACGCGGTGAGCCCCGAATGCGGCGTCTGCCTCGACGCCTACCACATCCACATGGAGGAATTTAACGTCTATGACGCGATCCGTCAGGTCGGAAAGCGCCTGTTCGACTTCCATGTCGCCGACAACAACCGCTTCGCCGCCGGCCTTGGCCAGATCGACTGGCCGAAGATCGTGCGCACACTGAAGGAAGTCGGCTATGACGGCGCGCTGACCAACGAATTCGTCGCGCCCGTCGACCGCACACCGGCCGCGCCCTATCCGGAGATGGTCGAGCGCAACCCGGTCGACATCTCGCCCGAGCAGCTCAAGTTCATCCAGGACCACGGCTCAAGCGTGCTCACGGAAAAATTCTACACAGACCAGATGCGCATCACCGCCGAAACGCTGCTGCCGCTGATCAAGTAGACCTCCGATTGAAGCTTATCCCTTCCGCCCGACGGGCGGAGGGGCCGAAGGGAAAACATGCGCATCAAAAGCGTCCAGGCCTGGTGGGTTCGTGTCCCGATCGAAGTCGCGAAGCAGCATCGCAGCGACTTCGGTCAGGTGACGACGTTCGACGCCGCCATTTTGCGCATCGAGACCAATGACGGCTTGGTGGGATGGGGCGAAGGCAAGAACGCCGCCGGCAGCGCCGGCAGCTATGGCGCGCTCGTCCATATGCTCAACCACGAGATCGCCCCGCAGCTCATCGGCCGCGATCCAGCCGACATCGGCATCATCTGGGAAATGCTTTACAACGGCGTGCGGCATGAGACGGCGGCGCATGCCGGCCACGCCATGCCGCAGCTGGCGCGGCGCGGCATGAGCGTGGCGGCGATCAGCGCCGTCGACATCGCGCTCTGGGACATCCTCGGCAAATCGCTCGGGCAGCCGGTATGGCGGCTGCTCGGCGGCCGCAAGGTCGAGCGCATGCAGGCCTATGCCTCGGGCGGCTGGGCCCCAGCCGACGCGATCGGCGAGCAGTTGAAATCCTACATCGCCAAGGGCGGCTTCAAGGCGCTGAAGATGCGCGTCGGCGCCATGGACGGCGCCCCGCATGTTTCGGCCGCGCGCGTGCGTGCCGCAAGGCAGGCGATCGGCCCGGATGTCGAGCTGATGGTCGACGCGCACGGCACCTACACCGTCGCCGAGGCCAAGCGTTTCATCGGCCTCACCGCCGATCTCGACCTCGCCTGGTTCGAGGAGCCGCTGATCGCCGACGACAAGTCGGGCATGGCCGAAGTGCGCGCCTCGGGCTCGACGCCGATCGCCACAGGCGAAAGCGAGGCGACGCGCTATGCCTTCCGCGATCTGGCGGTGCTGAAATCGGCCGACATATTCCAGCCGGATCCGGCGTTTTGCGGCGGCATCAGCGAGGCGATGAAGATCGGCACCATCGCCAGCGCCTTCAACCTGCGTTTCGCGCCACACCTGTGGGCCGGCGCGCCCTGTTTCTTTGCCGGGCTGCATGTGTGTGCCGCCTCGCCCGCCAGCTTCATCATCGAATATTCGCTCGGCGCCAATCCGATGATCCACGACCTGGTCGAGGAGACTGTCGAAGTGAAGAACGGTATGATAGCGATCCCTGAAAAGCCTGGACTGGGATTCACCATCTCGGAGCGGTTCCTGGAGGCGCACGCGCAACGCGGCTGACGATGAAAGAAAAGAACCTTCTCGCGGAACTTGCCGCCTATCTCTTCGCCAACTCGGACAACGAGTCCGGCCGCACGCCGTCTGAGCGCGAGTTGGCGGAACATTTCGGCGTCAGCCGCGGCCAGATCCGCGAGGCGCTGGCCATCCTCGAGGCCATGCGCATCGTCGAGCGACGCGCCAAGTCCGGCATCTATATCGACACCAAACAGGCGAGCGTGGAAGCGCTGGCGCTTTTCGCCCGCGCCGGCCTGCCGCTCGATCCGGTGCAGATCTACGAGACCGTCGAGCTGCGCAAGATCCACGAGATCAAGGCGGCCGAACTCGCCTGTTCGCGCGCCACCGAGGAGAATTTCGAACGGCTGCGCGAAATCCTCAAGGCTTCCGAAGAGCGCATTGCGGCCGGCGAAGGCCTCGCCAAGGAGGATCGCGAGTTCCACCTCGAGATCGTGCGCGCGACCAAGAACAGCGTCTTTCACAACATCTGCAGCGTCTATTACCTGATGGGCGAGCAGCGCCTGCCGATCTACTTCAACGATCCCGAGCGCAGCGTACGCTCGCATGCCGAGCACATCCAGATCTACGAGGCGCTGTTGCGCCGCGACGGCAATCTCGCGCAGGCGCTGATGAGTGCGCACCTGCAGGGCGCCGAGAGCTACTGGAAGGGCATCATCGAAGGCCGCGCAATGGAGCCGGAAGGCGCGGCGCTCGAAAAGGCTTGAGTTGATGCGCAAAATCCTGTCGACGCATCCGCTGCACCCGCGCGCCACGGCCATGCTGGCCGGCGCCGGGCGGCTTGCAATCGCTTCCGCCCTCGATCCCAAAACCCTGGCAGCCGAAGCCCGCGACGCAGACATCGTCATCGTGCGCGCGCCGCTGCCGCCGGAGCTGTTCGCCGGCGCGGCGAGCCTGCGCGCCGCGATCCGCCACGGCGCCGGGCTGGACATGATCCCGGTCGAGGCCGCGACCGCCGCCGGCGTGCTGGTCGCGAACGTGCCCGCGGTCAATGCCCGCTCGGTCGCCGAGCATGTGATGTTCACCGCGCTCGCGCTCTCGCGGCGCTTCCGCATTATGGACCGCGACCTGCGCGCCAAGGGCTGGCTCGCCGGGCGCGAGCACGCCAACTCGACCAGCGAGCTGGCCGGCAAGACGATCGGCATTGTCGGCCTCGGCGCGGTCGGCCAGGCCGTTGGCCATATCGCCGCCCATGGCTTCGACCTCAATGTCGTGGCGACGACGCGCAGCCTGCGCCCGGCGCTCGAGCGTGTTGGCTTCCTGTCGATCGACGCGCTGGTCGAGCAGAGCGACATCATCGTGCTGTGCTGCCCGCTGACCGAGGAGACGCGCGGCCTGATCAGCCGCGAGCGCATCGCCCGCATGAAGCCCGGTGCGCTGCTGATCAATGTCTCGCGCGGCCCGGTGGTCGACGACGAAGCGCTGATCGAAGCCCTGCAGAAAGGTCGCATCGGCGGTGCCGCTTTGGACGTCTTTTCCACGCAGCCGCTGCCGTCGAACCATCCCTATTTCGGCTTCGACAATGTCATTGTCACTCCGCATATGGCCGGCATCACCGAGGAATCGATGATGCGCATGGGCGTCGGCGCAGCCGGCGAGGCGTTGCTGGTGCTCGCCGGCAAACTGCCCGTCAACTTGCGCAATCCGGAAGTCATCGAGCACTACCGGCGACGCTTTGCGCTCAACGGTTAGACCATCGCGGTTTCGCCCCATTTTTTCGCGACGTTGTGCTCATGTCCGGTCGCCGTTTCGCATTGCTGGGTTTCTTCGCCGCATCGATCTGCGCCACGCCGGCATTTGCCGCGGCCGAAAGCAGCTATGTCTATTGCGACAACGGGTTGCGCTGCTTCAAGGCGCCCTGCCCCTCCAACAGCGCGCTCGACCTCGCGACCGGCAACATCATCAAGGGCGTCTCGATCGACACCGATGGCCTGCCACAGGAGGACAAGGCGCTCGACCTTTCTGACAAGCTCTACGCCGGCAAGATCGTTGTCAGAGGCTCGATCGAGAACCGGAAGCAGACTGTCACCGGCAAGGAATACGCCCTGCCCTGGCTGGTCGCGACCCGCGTGGTGCGCGCCGCCAAGGATAGCGAACGCAAGCACTGTTCGGCGCATTGATTACCGGCGCAGCAGCGTCTCGATTCCGGCGGCGATGCGCAGCAGATGGCGGTCGTGCCCATGCTTGCCCACCAGCATCAATCCAGCCGGCAGCCTGGTGCCCGGCATCGGCAGGGAAATCGCGCAGAGGTCGAACTGGTTGGCGACCTGCGTGTTGCGCAGCAGCAGTCCTTCCGTCCTGTCGCGCAGCGCTTCGTCGCCGGCCATCGCGGCAATGGACGGCGCGACCATCGGCACGGTCGGCAATGCCAGAAGATCGACCGTCTCCAGCCGTTCCGCCATGGCCGCGGCAAGCTCGCCGCGACGGCGGATCGTGCGGATATAGGCCGAGGCAGGAACGGCCAGCGCGCGCGACAAAGGTCCGGTGACATGCGGATCGACCGGCGCGGAGGCGCCGCTCGCCAGCCAGTCGGCATGCACCTCGGCGCCTTCCATAGAGGCGATCGTGCCGCGTCTTGTGGCCGCGCGCATCTCCGCGATGAGATCATCCATGGACAAATCGCTGGCGCGGCCGCCAGCCTGCCCGATCCTGTCGATGCAGGCCTCGAAGGCTTCCGCGACCTCGGCTTGCGTCTCGCCGAACAGCACGCCGCGAGGAATGCCGATGCGCAGGCCGGCGAGCGCGGCCGGCTGAAGCGCAACCGGCTCTTCTCCTGCCATGATCGCATCGGCGGTCGCGCAATCGGCGACGCTGCGGGCAAGCGGGCCGATTGAATCCAGCGTCATCGACAGCGGAAAGGCGCCGGTCAAAGGCACGCGTCCCGCCGTCGGCTTGAAGCCGACGACACCGTTGAGCGAGGCTGGAATGCGCACCGAGCCGCCGGTGTCTGAACCGATGGAGATGTCGCTTGTGCCCTCGCCGACCGCAACGCCCGCTCCCGATGACGAGCCGCCCGGTATCAGGCTCGCATCGGCGGCGTTGCCCGGCGTGCCGTGATGCAAATTGTCGCCGATCGCGGTGAAGGCGAACTCGGTCATGTTGGTCTTGCCGAGGATGACTGCGCCGGCCTGCCGCAGCCTCCGCACGATCGCCGCATCCCGTGCCGCCGGTGCGGCGCCGGCGTGGATCAGCGACCCCGCCGCGGTCGGCTCCCCGGCGACATCGAACAGGTCTTTGATCGAAACGATGCGCCCGTCGAGCGGCCCAAGGCTGACACCGGCTTTGCGGCGGTCATCGGATGCATCGGCGGCTGCCCGCGCGGCCTCGGCATAGAGCTTCGTGTAGACCTTCTCGTCGGCGGCGCGCTTGGCAAGACGTGACAGGATGATTTCGAGACGGTCGCGGACGGATTGCATGTCGATGTCGGACTCCGCAAGGATGTAGCGTCTTTAAAGCAATTCCAGGAAAAGCGTGGAGCGGTTTTCCGTCCGGAACTGCGCAGAAACAAAGACTTTGGGCTGGCTAAGCCCGTGCAAGAGATAAACCGGCAAGCGTGCCTTTGCACCCTGCCAGCGATAGGAAGATGCTGATGCTGTACAAAGGCAGCTGCCACTGCGGCAAGGTGGCGTTCGAGGTCCAGGGTGAACCCGGCATGGCCGTGCGCTGCAACTGTTCGATCTGCAGGCGCAAGGGCGCGCTGTTGTGGGCCGTACCGCATGAGAAGCTGAAGCTGGTCGCCTGGGGCGACGACCTCGGCCGCTACATCTTCGGCAGGGGCGCGATCGCGCACCGGTTTTGCCGCACCTGCGGCATCCATCCTTTCGCCGAGGATATCAGCCAGGGCAGCGAACGGTCCGCCTATATCAACATCAACTGCCTGGACGATGTCGACCCCACGACCATCGAAGTTTTCGAGTTCGACGGCCGCTCGGCCTGAGTGAGCAGAGCCGGCCGTGTGGCGATCACGACCCGGCGCTCCTGGGAACCGCCGGGCCGATGCTTGAGAGGACGAGCGGGTTGGCTACTCGGCGGCCTGCTTCGGTCCCATCAGGAAGGCCACCAGCGCCGCGAGCAAGGTCGCCACGCCGCTATAGGCGAAGGCGGTGGCGACACCGGCATGATCGACCAAAAGGCCGCCGGCGATGGCGCCGAGCGCGATCGCCACCTGGAAGGTCGCGACCATCAACCCGCCGGCGCTCTCGGCCTGATCGGGCGCGGCGCGCACCAGCCAGGTCTGCAGGCCGACCGGCACGGCGCCGAAGGCAAAGCCCCAGGCGGTGACCGCGGCCGCCGCAACGATCGGCGAGGCGCCAAGCATAAGCAGCGCCACCGCCGACAAGGCGATCAGCAGCGGCGCCAAGCCGACGGCAAGCTTCAGGTTGCGCTCGGCCAGGAAGCCGCCGGCGAAATTGCCGAAGAAGCCGCCGATGCCATAGGCGAGCAGCACCAGCGAGATCGTCTCGATCGGCATCACAGGAACCGTCTCCAGGAACGGCCGTACATAGGTGAAGCCGGCGAACTGCCCGGACGCGACCAGCAGCACCACCAGCAGCGCCACACGGATCATCGGCCGCTTCAGCACCGCGATCAGGGTGCGGAAGCTTGCAACGGTTGCGGGCGGCAGGCTGGGAAGGGTGGCGAGTTGCACCAGCAGCGCCAGCGCGCCGACGACCGCCGCGATCATGAAGGCGGTGCGCCAGCCCCAGATATCGCCGACATAGGCGCCGACAGGCGCTGCGGTGACGGTGGCGACCGAAACGCCGGTAAGGATAATCGACATAGCGCGCGGCATCAGCCGCATCGGCACAAGCCGCATCGCCATGGCGGCGGACATCGACCAGAAGCCGCCCAGCGCCACGCCAAGAACGACGCGGGCGAGAAGCAGCATAGTGAGCGAGGACGCGAAGGCGGCGAGCAGGTTCGAGACGATCAGCAGGACGGAGAGGATCCACATGACCAGCCGCCGGTCGAGCCGCTTGGTGACGATCGCCATGGTCGGTGCCGCGATCGCGCCGATGACGGCAGTTGCCGTTACCGCCTGGCCGGCCGCGCCTTCGCTGACGCCGAGATCCTGCGCCAGCCGCGTCAGCAGGCTGGCGGGCAGGAATTCGGCGGTCACCAGGCCGAAAACGCCGAGCGCCAGCGAGACCACCGCGCCCCACGCTGGTTCTGTTCGTTCGTCGGGTTCGGTCTTGTCGAGGACAGCGGCGTCGATGGCGCCTGTGGCGGGCTCGGTCATGGCAGGTCTCCGGTGAGTTGCAGCGCAACATTTGGCTGCACTGCAACATAGGGAGTGACTGTCTGGAGTTTCCATGCTAGAAACTCCGAAATGAATTACAATTCGTCCAAAATTGTTCTGCAGGCTTCCGGCGATCCGCTCACCGACATGCTGCGCGGTTTGCGCCTCGACGGCGTCGACTATGGCCGCTGCGTGCTGGGCCAGCCCTGGGCTGTTTCCTTCCCCGCGCAGAAAGCGGCGCGGTTCCATTTCATCGGCCAACAGGGCTGCTGGCTGTTCTCGCCGGCCAAGGAATGGATAGAGCTCTCGGTGGGCGACGCGCTGCTGATTCCGCGCGGTGACGAGCACGTGCTGGCGAGCGCGCCCGGCGTGCCTCCGGTGCCGATCGGCCGCTACACCATCGAGCCGGTATGTGAGAACATCTACGACGTCTCCAACGGCTGCGACGGCTGCAAGACCCTTTTGTTTTGCGGCAGCATGCATTTCAACCTCGACGGCTCGCATCCGCTGCTGGAGATGATGCCCGACCTGATGCAGGCGCATAAGCTGATGGCGAACGCGCCCGGCATCCAGCATCTGCTGGACGCCATGGCCGGCGAGGTGACGATGGACCGGGTCGGCTCCGGTGGCATCCTCGCCCGCCTGGCCGATGTGCTTGCCGCCACCATCATCCGCTCCTGGGTGGAGAATGGCTGCGGCGACGCCACTGGGTGGATCGCCGCGGTGCGCAATCCTGATGTCGGCAAGGTGCTCGCCGCCATTCACCTGCAGCCGGAGCGCGACTGGACGGTCGAGGCGCTGGCCAGGATGATGGGTACCTCGCGCTCCGCCTTTGCGCAGCGCTTCGCCACCGTGGTCGGCGAGACCCCGGCCAAATATGTGCTGCGCGTGCGCATGCACCAGGCGCGGCAATGGCTCGCCCGCGACGGCATGAGGGTCTCCGTGGCGGCATCGAGGTTGGGCTACGATTCCGAAGCCTCCTTCAGCCGCGCCTTCAAGCGGGTGATGGGCGTGGCGCCGAGCCATTTGCGCAACACTGGCGCGGAGCAATCCTGACATCCGGCAGGCAGCTGCCGCAGCTGGAGGAACTGCCAAGTCTTTTGGACGCCGTGCCATTCCCCACCGGCCGAAGCCGCGTAAGCTGGTTGGCGGAGGAAACCGCCATGCCCAATCATCTCGCATCGCTTGCGCTCGCCGCGCTGGCCATCCTGCCGGGCCAGGCATTCGCGCTCGATGACAGCTACCTGCCCGCCGGCAAGATCCCTTACACCGTCGAAGCCCCGGGCCAGCCGCAGCGCCTTGGTCCGCTATGGGGCGAAAGGGCGAAAGGCCCGGCCGGAACGCTGCTGAAAGTTCCCGGCAACTGGCGCGCGCCCGTCCATGCCCATACCGCCGACTACCGCGCCGTGGTCATCAAGGGTCTCTGGGCGCATTGGCAGATGCAGGGCGGTGAAGCGACCAAGGTCGAGTTGCCGCCCGGCTCCTACTGGACCCAGAAGGCCAACGAAATGCATGACGATGCCTGCCTGTCGGACACCGAATGCGTGATCCTGCTGATCAACGAGACGCCTTACGAAACCTATCTGCCGAAGTAAGGCGCCGGACCGCTATCCGGCGTGCCGCAGGCTGACGCCGCTGCCCTTGTCGAACATCACCACCTTGTCGGGATTCCAGGCAATGCGCACCGGCTGCTCGATCGCGACATCCGTCCTGGCCGGCACGGTGGCCCGCAGCATCGTGTCGCCGACCCTGAGCGTCAGGATCTTTTCCACGCCGTGGTTCTCGACATCGTGGACGCGTGCTTCGACGGGTGCGCCGCTCTCCAGGTAGACATCCTCCGGACGGCTGCCGAAGACGAGCGGGCGACCGTCGGTCGCGCCACCCGTCTTGGCTCCCCCGAAAGTCTTGGCCCCAATTGTGAGCGGCAGTTCGAAATTGGCGCCATCACCGCGCGGTCGTTGACCAGTCTGCCGTCGATTAGGTTCATCGGCGGCGAACCGACGAAGCTCGCAACATAGGTATCGCGCGGATTGTTGTAGATCTCCTGCGGCGTGCCGGTCTGGACGATGTGGCCGTGATTGAGCACGCCCACCTTGTCACCCATCGACATGGCCTCGATCTGGTCATGCGTGACGAACAGGAATGTGGCGCCGAGCTGCATCTGCAGGTTCTTCAGCTCCGTACGCAGCGCCTCGCGCAACTTGGCGTCGAGCGCCGACAGCGGCTCATCCATCAGGAACACGCGCGGCTTGCGCACGATGGCGCGGCCGATCGAGAGGCGCTGCATCTCGCCGCTGGAAAGCCGGTCGGCCTTGCGGTCGAGCAGGTGTTCGATCCTGAGCGTCCGGGCGGCGCGCGCGACACGGTCATTGATCTCGGCGTCGGGTCCTCCGGTCAAGCCGGAGGATGACGGCGTGAGAGTTGAGAGGGCGACGCACACCGACCGTCGCGGACCGGCGCGAGCGCGACCTGCCGGATAGCGTCAGCTGCTGATCATCGCGCTGTCTTGTTGAGAGCGGTGACGACCAGCGCGAGAATCACCGCCGCGGCGGCGATTTCCCACACGAAAGCCTGCTTGTAGAAAGGCGGCGTGGCGAGCTGCGCCTTGCCGGCGAGAGTGTTGGGGTCCGGTGGATTGAGGAAGAAGACGCCGTAGAGATGCGCCGCCGTGATCGAAACCAGCAGCGCAATGCAGAAGACCAGCGCCACGACCAGCGCTACGGTCACCACACTGCGCACCTTGACGCCCGGCTGGGCCAACGGCAGCAGGTTGTTGATGAGTCCGGCAAGCACCACGAGACCGCTGCCGACCGCGTACAGGCCGATGGAAAAGGGTTGGAAGATCAGCACCAGCGCCATGACGCCGAGGCCAATGATGAAGACCTCGAGGCAGTACGCGCTGGCCCGGCTCATCCCGGAAGAACTGTCGCTCATGACCGCACCGCCTTTCCGGCGCCATCGAAGACATGGGTTTGCCTGGGATCGGGGCGTAGATTCAGCGCCTCGCCGACCTTGACCCGCTGGCTTCTCGTCACCACGACGCGGATGTCGGCGCCTGCCGCCGTGCGGGCATGAATAAGGGTTTCGGCGCCCATGGGCTCGATGAGCTCGGCCCGGGCGGAGATGGTGCCACGGTCCCCCGTATCGGTCGCGGTGAAGGCGCGGGGGCGGACACCGATCGTCACCTTGCCGGGCTGCAGGCGCGCGACCGCCGCGTCCGTGCGGATCGCCAGATTAATGCCGGCCACGGTCATGTCCGCCGTGCCATCGGCGAAGGTCTTGAGATCGGCCTCGAGAAGATTCATCTGCGGCGTGCCGATGAAGCTCGCCACGAAAGCATTGGCGGGCTTGGCAAAAACCTCGTGCGGTGAGCCGACTTGCTCGATCAGGCCGTCCTTCATGATGGCGATGCGGTCGGCCATGGTGAGCGCTTCGAGCTGGTCATGGGTCACGATCACGGTCGCTTTGGAGAGGCCCTGCAGCACTTCCTTGATCTGGCCACGCATGCTCTGGCGCAGTTCGACATCGAGACGCGACAAGGGCTCGTCGAAGAGGAAGCAATTGGGGTCGCGGACGATGGCGCGGGCCATGGCGGCGCGCTGCTTTTCGCCCTCGGATATCTGGTTCGGCAGCCGGTCTAGAACGTGCTCCAAGTGGAGGATCGCGGCGACGCGGTTGACGCGGGCAGTCCGCTCAGCCCCGGAAATGCCGTCATGATAGAGCGGGAAGGCGATGTTCTCGCCAACCGACGCCGACGGGTAGAGCGCGTAGAACTGGAACACCATGGCGATGTCGCGCTTTTCGGGCGGCAGGTTGTTCATCACCTTGCCGGCGATGACGACCTCGCCGTCAGTGACGCTTTCCAGCCCGGCGATGACGCGCAGGGTCGTCGTCTTGCCACAGCCGGACGGGCCGAGAAGGCAGACGACCTCACCGGCGGCCACCGACAGGTCAACGTTCTTGACCGCGGTGAAGGAGCCGAAACGCTTGGTGACTTTGCGGAGTTCGATGGTTGACATATCAGCGCTTCACGGTGCCGAAGGTAACGCCGCGCAACAGATGGTTTTGCAAGAAGAAGGTGACCAGGAAGACTGGGACGAGGAACAGGGTTTCGATGGCGGCAAGCAAAGTCCAGTCAGTGCCGCGTCCACCCGACGACACGGCCTGGTTCATGGCGACCGGAACCGTCCTCGTGTCGGGCCCCGAGAGCAACAGGGCGAAGAGGAACTCGTTCCAGGTGAGGATCAGGCCGAACACGAACGTGGCGGCGAGCCCGGCAATGACCTGGGGCAGGCAAATCTTGAAGAACACCCGCATTCCGGACGATCCGTCGATGCGGGCGGCATCCTCGACGTCTGGCGACAATTCATCGAAGAAGCTCTTCATCATCCAGATGGTGAAGGCCAGGTTGAAGGCGGTGTAGAGCATGATGATGCCGAGATACGAGCCCGACAGGCCCACTACGCGGAACATCAGGATCACCGGAATGATCACCACAATCGCCGGCAGCATGCGCGTGGTCAGGATGATGAACAGGTAGGTGTCATTGCCTTTCAGCGGATAGCGCGAGAAGCCGAAGGCCGCCAGGGTGCCGATGACCAGCGCCAGCAGCACCGACGCCGAGGCGATGAAGATCGAGTTGAAGAAATAACGGTCGAATCCTGTCGCTTCCGGGGCACCGTCCGGCGTCATCGAGCGGGAAAAGACGGACCCAAAATTTTCGAGCGTGGGCTTGAACACAAAATGGTCCGGAATCAAGCCGAACAGCGACGTGGGCGACAGCGTCGGAGGCACCAGGAGCGCGTCGCCCTGCGGTTTGAAGGCGGTGAATATGATGAACAGCACCGGCAGAAAATAGATAAAGGCGACGACGGCCACGGCGAGCGTCCGCCCCCAGCCGGCCTCGTCTACTCCGCTGGCCCGGCGGAAGCCGAGCTTTCCCAATATCGATTCGGCCACGGGTCAGGCTCCCTGCGTACGGCGGTTTGCGAGGTACAGGTAAAGGTTGGTGAGAACGATCACCATGAACAGCATCAGATAGGAGATCGCCGCGCCCTCACTCGTCTTGTTCTGCTCGTTGGCGATGCGGATCAAGTGATAGGAGATCGTCAGTGTGTCGTTGCCGCCCTTGGTGAGGAGGATGACGAGATCCGCCAGCTTGAATGCCTCGATGGTGCGGAAGAGAAGGGCCAACATCAGAAGGCCGCGGATGTAGGGGAAGGTGATCATCCAGAATTGCCGCCAGCTGGAAATACGGTCGATGGCAGCGGCCTCGTAAAGGTATTTCGGCACCGAGACGAGGCCCGCCAGCACAAGGAGCATGACGAAGGGCGACCACATCCATGCGTCGGCGAAAACGATTCCCGCCACGGCACCGACTTTGTTGCTCATCAGGATGAACTGGTTGCCGGAGATGGAATTGATGACGTAGCTGAGAATCCCGAATGTCGGGTCATAGTAGTAGGTGAAGAACACGCCGGAGGCGACAACCGAAAGCATCATCGGTGTCAGCACCAGGATCAACAAATACTTGCGCAGCGGAAATTGCTTGGCGAACAGGATGGCCAGCAGAAAGCCGACGATCATCTGCGCGGAGACGGTGAACACGACGAACATGGCGGTATTGATCAGCGCGCCCCAAGTCGCGTGAGCAGCGAGATCGTTGGTAAGGATCCGGACGTAGTTCCCGAGTCCGACGAAGCGGATCGTCTGCTGGTTTGCCTGGTAGGCGAAGAACGAAAGGCCCAGCGACCACAGCAGGGGGAAGATATTCATCACAAACAGAACGGCGATTGCCGGAGCGACCAGCAGGGCGCCGAAGTAGTGGCGGCGATACGCGTTGACGGTAAATGCGGCCGCGACCAACGCCGCCGCGGTGCCCACCACCCAGAAGGAGACAGCCGCCGGCAAGCCCGCCATTGATATGGCCGACACGACGACAGCGACAGCGATGGCGAGTTTCCAGTTGTGGGCAACAACCGCGGTAAGGCGTGGTGTCAGCAGCGTGCTTGGAACAGCGGTCATGGGAGTCCGAAATATGGAGCGCCTGACGTGGCAATGACGGGGAGCGGCTTTTGCCCGCTCCCCGCAGCTATGTCGGAAGGTTACTGGATAAGGCCATCGTTCTTCAGGAGGTCCTCCTGGAACTTGGCGATGTTATCCAGGGTGGTCTTGGCGTCCTGCTTGCCAGTGATGGCCAGGTCGTACTGGTCCTGCTGCTGGGTGAGCAGTTCGAAGAACTGCGGCACGTGCCACATGTCCTTCTGCCAGTCGAGCGAGTTCGCCCAGGCGCGGTCCCACGGACGATAGGTCACATACTTCGGATCGCTGTAGACCGACTTGATCGCGGACTGGCCGCCGCCGGCGGCGAACTGGTGCTGGATATCGGGCGAGAGCCACCACTTCACGAAGCCCACCGCTTCCTTGATTTGCTCAGGCGTCGTCCAGGTGGTGAGAACGAAAGGCTGTCCGCCGATCTGTGACGTACGATTCACCTTGCCGTCGGGGCCGCGCAGGCCTGGCGCCAATCCGAACACCAGCTTGTCGGCAACCTTCGACGTCTTGGGATCGAGCGAGGCTTCGCCGAGACCGATCCAGTCGATGTTCATGGCCACCTTGCCTTCACGGAACAACTGGTCCGAGACGAAGATGTCCATGGTGCCGGTCTTGACCACCGGCGGCATGTACTTCAGCAATTTGAGGAAATGCTCCATGCCCTCGATGGACTTCGGGGAGTTTACGACGCCTTCGGCATGTCCGGTCGGGGCCTTGGTTTCATCCCAGATGCCGCCGCCATGCTCCCAGACGAACGTGTGGACCGAGCTCGTCGAGAAGTCGTAGCCTTTGCCTGCCTGATAGGCAATGCCGTAGAAATCGTCATCCAGCACCTGGCCGGCGAGCTTGTCGCCCTTCTTGCGCTGGAAGAATTCGCCAACATGCTCGAACGTGTTCCAGTCCATGGCGTCGATTTCTTCGCCGGTGCAGGGCAGCTTCTCATTATACTTCGCCTTGAAGGCGGCCTGCTCGTCGTCGTTGCAGAGCACGTCCTTGCGGCCGTAGGTGACCAGCACGTCCGGGAACTGCGGGAAGCCGTAGTAGTTCGGCGTGCTGTTGGGATAGGTCGAGTAGGCGTTGAGCACGGCGGGATGCATCGACTCCATCGTCGCCTTGAGTTCCGGGTCGGCATCGATGAGATCGTTGATCTTGCGGAAGTAGCCGCCTTCGACGAAGGCGCCCAGCCACTGCGAGTCCGACACGATGAAATTGTACTTCTTTTCGCCCGAGGTCAACGAGGCGTTGACGCGGGTGTAGAAATCCGGCCACGGAATGAAGTCGACATCGAGCTTCACGGTATTGCCAGACTTGGGCTTGTACTGCTCGTCGAAGAACTTCTTCATAATGCGGGTCGGGGGCCAATCCGGCACCGCCATCGTCAACGTCACTTCTTCGGCAGAGGCATAGGTCACGCCTCCCACCAGTAGCGTGGCAGCGAAGCTTGCGGCTGTCGCTAGCCCTTTCACTTTGGTCATCGCCGTCATTCGCGTTTCCTCCCTTGGTTAACCGGATTGCTTCTCGCCGTTCGCGTCAGGTCATTGCCTGGCCGCTCGCGGCGCGGAAGACGTGGATTTTCTTGTTATCGATGGCGATCGATGCCGAATCGCCGGTCCTGATGCTGGCGGCGATCGCTTCCGGCAGCACCATGCGCAACATCTCGCCGCCGGCCTCGACCGAGACGATCGTGATGTCGCCGAGCGGTTCGACCAGATGCACCTTCGAGGCAACCCCGGCTTCGCCCTTGGCGGCGAGCCGAATGTCGCTCGGGCGAATGCCGATCAGCGCGGCCTCGCCGGCATCGGCAGTCTTTGGCGCCGTTGCCGGAACCAGAGTCCCGAGCGGCGTGTCGAAAGACCTGGTGTCGCCGCGCACCGAGGCCGTGAACAGATTCATGTGCGGCGAGCCGATCTTGCTGGCGACATAGGTATGGATCGGCTGCTCGTAAAGCTCGTCCGGCGTGCCGATCTGGACGATGCCGCCATCGCGCATGACGGCGATCGTCTCGCCCATCGAGAGAGCCTCGAGCTCGTCGGGCGTGGCATAGATCACGGTCATGCCGAACTGGCGGTGCAGCCGCTTCAGCTCGGCGCGCGTCTCGTGCCGAAGCTTGGCGTCGAGATTGGTGAGCGGCTCATCGAGGAGAAGAATCTTTGGCCGGCGGATCAGGGAGCGGCCGAGCGCGACGCGCTGCTGCTCTCCGCCGGACAGGGTTGCCGGCTTGGCCTTCAGGCGGTGTGTCAGCTTCAGGATCTCGGCGGTCTCTTTCACCCGCTTGTCGATCTCGGCGCGCGGGGCTTTCTCCTCGCGCAGCGGATAGGCGAGATTGTCGTAGACCGTGAGGTGGGGGTAAAGCGCGAAAGACTGGAAGACCATCGAGATGCCGCGGCCGGCGATCGGCGCATGGGTCATGTCGCGGCCGCCGATCTCAAGCGTGCCGGAGTCGGCCTGGACGAGGCCGGCGATAGTGCGCAGGGTCGTCGTCTTGCCAACCGAGCTCGGCCCGAAGAGTACGAAGAAGCGGCCTTCGTCGACGGCGAAGCTCAGGTCGTTGATGGCGCGCACGGATCCATAGGCCTTGCTGAGCCCATCGAGGCGCAGCGCAATCCCCTTGCCGGCACTGGCGCGAGGCGACGTCTGCGTCACGATGCGCCACCTCGTGCGGACGGAACACGCGCCATCCGTATGATCCTCCTCGCCCTGCCGAAATGGACTGCGGCTGTCATTCCCGATCCGCCTTTTCTTTCCTAATCTGGTATTACCAATTTAAGATGCCCGTCAAGCGCTTTCTTGAAATTCGCCGTCACCAAAATAAGCTGAAAACGTCCGCTATATGTTCGTATTTCCTTCGTTTTTGGCAGTTCTCCACCTTCATCCCGTTCGCAAAACGCCAATCCCCAAAATTACTGAAATCGCCCACCTTCAAATCTGGTCGAACCAGATTCGCTCCGAGCTACCGCCGCGACCGCCCCGGATTGCCCTCGACGACCCCCCAATCGGTCCGCATCGGGAGAAGTCTCTATCCTGCATCCGCCTTCGTCCAGCCCCTCCTCCATGCCCAACTCACGCCGCCACCACCCTGGTCAGGATGGCGTCCGGAGTCGCGCCTGCCGCACCAGCGCTGAGGCCGCCCACTGGGCAACGGCCAGGGTCTTGCCGCTGTCCAGGCCCCAGATGTCTTTCAGCACAATCAGCAGTTCGACGCCGAAAATCAGCGACAGCGCCTGCGCCAGGCGCTCGAATTCGCGCGGCGGCAGCTCGCCCCTCAGCGGCGCAAGCGCATCCTCCAGCAGGTCCATGCGATGGCCACGGGTGAAGGGTGGCTCGCCGCCCAGCGTGCCTGCCTGCCCGCGCGCCCATTGGTCCAGCGACAATTTCAGCGCTGCCTTGAACGTTGCCTCGAAGGCCTCGATGCGCGGCATCGCGCTGTCTATCAACTCCGCCACGCGGCGTTCGGCATCGGACGAATCGGATCGCCACTCGAGTATCGGGCCTAGCCCCTCATCGACCACCGCCTGCACCAGAGCTGCTTGGCTTGGGAAATAGCGATAGGCGGTGGCGCGCGACACTTCCGCCGCCTCCGCGACTTCGCTGACCGAGGGCGTGATGCCCGCCTGCATCAGCCTTGTTGCCGTCTTCAGCATCAGCCGTTTTGTGCGGGCACGGGGGCCACGCTCGGCAGCCTCATTGCCGTCGTCGTTCACTGCGCCTTGTTGACGTGAGACATCCATGTCAATATGATACGCGCGTCTCAAAAAAATGCAATGGCCTTTGCTTTCCGAAGCACCAAGCAAAAAGAGCCGTAGGCGGTCCAGCGCCGGTCAGCCGATGACGGGAGAAAACGCGATGAAGCGCATCTACGTGGTGGGCACGGCCGACACCAAGGGCGAGGAACTTGCCTTCCTGGCCGATGCGATTGCCGCCACCGGCAGTTCGGTCGCCCGCGTCGACATCGGAACGCGCGGCGCCACCGTGGCGGTCGATATTCAGGCCAGCGAGGTCGCGGCACATCATCCAGGTGGAGCCGGCAGCGTGCTCGGCATCGACGATCGCGGCTCGGCGGTGGCCGGCATGGGCACCGCCTTCAGCAACTTCATCCAATCGCGCGACGACATCGCCGGCGTGATCGGCGTTGGCGGCGGCGGCGGCACCTCGATCGTCACCGCCGGCATGCGCACGCTGCCGCTCGGCCTGCCGAAGATCATGGTCTCCACCCTCGCCTCCGGCGATACCGCGCCTTACGTCGACGTCTCCGACATCGTCATGATGCCGTCGGTTACCGACATGGCGGGGCTGAACCGGCTCTCCCGCACGGTGCTGCACAATGCCGCCCAGGCGATTGCCGGCATGGCCGCGAGACCGGCCTCGGCCGTCGCCGGCAAGCCGGCGCTCGGGCTGACCATGTTCGGCGTCACCACGCCTTGCGTGACGGCGATCGTCGAGCAATTGCGCGCCGACTATGACTGCATGGTCTTCCACGCCACCGGCACCGGTGGCCGCTCGATGGAGAAGCTCGCCGATTCCGGCCTGCTCGCCGGTGTCATCGACATCACCACAACGGAGGTCTGCGACCTGCTGTTCGGCGGCGTGTTGCCGGCGACCGAAGATCGCTTCGGCGCCATCGCCCGCACGAAGCTGCCCTATGTCGGTTCCGTCGGCGCGCTCGACATGGTCAATTTCTGGGCGCCGCCGACCATTCCCGAGAAATATCGCGGCCGGCTGTTTTACGAGCACAATCCCAACGTCACGCTGATGCGCACCACAGCCGAAGAATGCCGCAGCATCGGCGAATGGATCGGCGGCCGGCTCGCCCGCTGCGATGGTCCCGTGCATTTCCTGATCCCGGAGAAAGGCATCTCGGCGCTAGACATCGAAGGCGGCGCCTTCTTCGATCCGCAAGCCGACGCCGTACTGTTCGATGCCATCGAGCGCACCATCAAGCCGCGCGCCATGCGCCGCGTCACGCGGCTGCCGCTGCACATCAACGACCAGGAATTTGCCAAGGCCGCTACCGCCGCCTTCCTCGACATCGCCAGACAGTGAGAGCCCAGACATGGCCGCCATACCCCGCAAGGACATACTGAGGAAGTTCAAGGCGATGATCGCCGATGGCGTGCCGATCGTCGGCGGCGGCGCCGGCACCGGACTGTCGGCTAAGGCCGAGGAAGCCGGCGGCATCGACTTGATCATCATCTACAATTCCGGCCGCTACCGCATGGCCGGGCGCGGCTCGGCCGCCGGCCTGCTCGCCTATGGCAACGCCAACGAGATCGTCAAGGAAATGGCCTATGAGGTGCTGCCGGTGGTGAAGAAGACGCCGGTGCTGGCCGGCGTCAACGGCACCGACCCCTTCGTCATCATGCCGCTGCTGCTCGCTGAGCTGAAGACGATGGGCTTTTCCGGCGTGCAGAATTTTCCGACCGTCGGTCTGTTCGACGGCACCATGCGCCAGAGTTTCGAGGAGACCGGCATGGGCTTTGGCCTCGAGGTCGACATGATCGCCGAGGCACACAAGCTCGACCTCCTGACCACCCCTTACGTCTTCAATCCGGACGAGGCGCGCGCCATGACGAAAGCCGGCGCCGACATCGTCGTCGCCCATATGGGCGTCACGACCGGCGGCTCGATCGGCGCCACCTCGGCGAAGACGCTCGACGCCTGCCTGAAGGAGATCGACGCCATTGCCGATGCCGCGCGTTCGGTGCGCAAGGACGTCATCCTGCTTTGCCACGGCGGGCCGATCTCGATGCCTGACGATGCGCGCTACATCTTGGAGCGCTGCGAGGGCCTGCACGGCTTCTATGGCGCAAGCTCGATGGAACGGTTGCCGGCCGAAGCGGCAATCGCCAGGCAGACGGCGGATTTCAAGGCGGTCGCGATCACGAAAAGGAAGGGATGAGGCAATGGCCGACAAGGAAAAGGTGTTCGTCTACCCGAAGGATGTCAGCGCCTTCGGCTTCGACTGGGGCAAGCTGTCGCTGACCGTAGCTCCAGAAGTGAACGGCGCCGCCCACTTCTCGGGCGGCGTCGTCGACCTGCCCTCCGGCAAGGGCCACACCCGCCACAATCATCCCGGCGCCGAAGAGATCATCTTCGTCATCTCCGGCAATGGCGAGCAGATGGTCGAGGACGAGAAGGGCAATCCGGTTGTGGCCAAAGTGGGACCCGGATGCACCATCTACGTGCCGGAAAGCCGCTTCCACTCGACGCTCAACACCGGCGACCAGCCGATGCAGCTTTTCGTCGTCTATTCGCCGGCAGGGCCGGAACTGGCATTGCGGGAGCTATCGGATTTCAGGTTGCTGCCGGCAGGGCAGTGACGGACTTTCCTTCTCCCCGTTCCACGGGGAGAAGGTGCCCGAAGGGCGGATGAGGGGCAGCGCCGGCCTTCGGCTCTACGAAGCCCCGCCCCGGTTCCACCCGCGCCCGCGATCGCCGAACATCACATAGCCGGTGTCGGTGACCGCGACCGTATCCTCCAGCTTGATGAAGCCGCGCGTCGGGTGGAGCATGGTCGTCTCGACCGAAAGCACCATGTTCCTCTCCAGCGGCTTTGCCGCATAGGTTCCTTCATAGGCGACCGGATGATTGGTCATCAGGAACGGCGCCTCATGCGTGATCAGCCCCATGCCATGCGCGAAGAAATCCGTGTAGGCCGCGACCCTCGAGGCCTTCAGCACGCCCTCCGCATGCGAAATCATGTCGCCGCCCAGCGTGCCCGCCTTGACCTTGGAAAAGGCCGCCTGCTGCACCGTTTCGACCTCGGCCAGCAGATCCTCCAGCTCGGCGTCCGGCTCGCCGAGCACGCCCATGCGGCAAAGGTCGCCGATATAGCCGTGATAATTGCCGCCGGAATCGATCGACATCACCTCGCCCTTCTTCCACGCCTGGTCCGACGCCGCGCGGTTGTGGCTGGAGCCCAGCGTCAGCAGGCAGTACTCGAAATGCGCGCCGCGATTTGTCTCCTCCCGCCGCAACTGCTCGATGATCTCGGTCTTGCTCGTGCCCTCGCGCGCCCAGCGAATAGTCGCCAGCATGGAATCGGTGATCAGCTCGGAGGCGATGCGCAACTGTTCCAGCTCCGCCTCGGTCTTGATGGCGCGCATGCGCTCCAGCATGTCGGTCGCGTCGATCAGCTTCGCATCCGGCAACGCCTTGCGTATCAGCGTATAGGCGTCTGACGGCAGGAAACCCGGCTCGATGCCGATGCGGGCCGCCGACTTGCCGATCTTGCGCAGATGCTCCACCGCCAGATTGGCGGCATCGAGCGTGCCCCAACAGGCGGCGTGCAAGGTCGGCGTCCAGAACGGGTGGTTCTGGTGCTCGCCGCCTTCCATCTTGTTGCCGATATAGGCGGCATGCTCCGGCCCGCCCTTCTCGTAAAGGACGATCGGCAAATAGCGGCTGTGACCGATCGCATCCATCGCCGCGAAGAAGATGAATTTGTAGCCGCCGAGCAGGTATTGGGTGTTGTGCTTGGACGTGGCGAACAGCACGTCGATGCCCGCCTCTTCCATCAGCCGGTCCACCCGCGCCTGGTCGAACGGAACGCTGCTGACCTCGGTTTTGCCCGGAGCGATATTCATCTGCCTCTCCCTAATTTTCGTCGGCCGCAGGGTGCCGAACGCCACGATCCATGGCTGTCGGCCAAATCTGCATCATTTTGGCCACTCTGGTCCAGCCAGAACTGATCACCTTCGCGCCAAAGGGACCCTTCCGTTCCGATACTGGTCCAGTTTCTGCATCATCTGGTCCTACCAGATGCCGACATAACGCCTCTTTCGGCTGGCTGGTCCAGCGGACGGAAATTTCAAAGCCAAGCCATGATGCGCCAAATCCGTCTCTGGCGAAACCTTTGCCAAAGGCCATAATCACCGGATTGCCGCGCCTGTCATGGCGCGAAGAGGGGAGTTTGAGCGATGTCCGAATTCACGATCTCACGTCGCGGCCTGCTGGCCGGTTCGGCGCTGCTTTTGGCCTCGACCGCGCTGCCGACCATCGGCTTCGCCCAGACGCCGAAGAAGGGCGGCCGGCTGATCGTCGCCGCCGACTCCGAGCCGCGCAACCTGAACCCGGCGATCGTCGCGTCGAACGGTGTCTTCTTCATCTCGAGCAAGATCGTCGAGACGCTGGCCGAGGCCTCCTTCGACGGCAAGGATGGGCTTGAGCCGCGCCTGGCGCTCTCCTGGGAAGGTGCGGCCGACGGCCTCTCGGTGACGTTCAAATTGCGCGACGGCGTCAAATGGCACGACGGCAAGCCCTTCACCTCCGCCGACGTCGCCTTCTCGGCGCTGCAGGTCTGGAGGCCGCTGCAGAACCTCGGCCGCACCGTGTTCAAGGACCTGGAGGCCGTGGACACGCCGGACGAGCTGACCGCCGTCTTCAAATTCGCCAAGCCGACGCCGTTCCAGCTGATCCGCAACGCGCTGCCGGCGCTGTCGAGCGTCGTGCCGAAGCATGTTTATGAGAACGGCAAGATAGAGGACAATCCGGCCAACAACGCGCCGGTTGGCACCGGTCCGTTCAAATTCGCCGAATACAAGGCCGGCCAGTATTACCGGCTGGCCAGGAACGACGCCTATTGGGGCAAGGACGAGCCCTATCTCGATGAGATCGTCTACCAGGTGCTGCCCGATCGCACGTCGGCAGCGGCTGCACTAGAAGCAGAGGAAATCCAGCTCGCCGCCTTCTCCGCCGTGCCGCTCGCCGATCTCGACCGCATTTCCAAGGTGCCCGGACTGAAGGTCATCACCAAGGGCTATGAGGGGCTGACCTATCAGCTCGTCGTCGAGATCAACCACCGCCGCAAGGAGCTGGCCGATCTGAAAGTACGGCAGGCGATCGCGCATGCCATCGACAAGGATTTCGTCGTCAAGACGATCTTCCTCGGCTATGCCGCGACCGCGACCGGGCCGGTGCCGAAGAACGACCCGCAATTCTACACCGCCGACGTGCCGACCTATCCCTTCGACGTCGCCAAGGCCAATGCGCTGCTGGACGAGGCCGGCTACAAGCGCGCCGACGACGGCAAGCGCTTTGCGCTGAAGCTCCTGCCGGCGCCTTATTTCAACGAGACGAAGCAGTTCGGCGACTATCTGCGCCAGGCGCTCTCCGCCATCGGCATCGACGCCGAGATCGTCAACAACGACTCGGCAGCCCACATCAAGGCCGTCTACACCGACCATGCCTTCGACCTCGCCGTCGGCCCGCCGGTCTTCCGCGGCGACCCGGCGATCTCGACCACCATCCTGGTGCAGAGCGGCATTCCGGACGGCGTGCCCTTCTCCAACCAGGGCGGCTACAAGAACGCCGACCTCGACGCGCTGATTACCAAGGCATCGGAGACGCTCGACACGTCTGCCCGCACCGAGCTCTACAAGGAGTTCCAGAAGAAGGTCGCCGCCGACCTGCCGTTGATCAATGTCGCCGAATGGAGCTTCATCTCCGTCGCGCGCGACACGGTCGGGAATATAGCCAACAACCCGCGCTGGGCGGTGTCGAACTGGGCGGACACCTATTTGGCGGGTTGATCCCGCACTTGCGGATCGGCAGTCGGGGTGCTCAGTTTCGAGAATGAGAGTTCCTTCGCGCCCCCCTCTGTCCTGCCGGACATCTCCCCCTCTTGGGGGGAGATTGGCAGCTCTTGCGCCTCGCTCGATCCTGCAACGCTGGACTTTGGCGAAAGCCGATGTGACGGCCGATCTCCCCCCTAGAGTGGGAGATGTCCGGCAGGACAGAGGGGGGCGCCGTAAAGCGCGACCGCCGAGGGTTGCGAGCAGCGCCTTTTCGCCATGACCCGCGCCCTCGCCCTCCTGCGCCGCCGCCTCGTCGGCAGCGCATTCGTCCTCCTCATCGTCGTCATCGGCAGCTTCCTCCTCCTCGAAGCCGCCCCCGGCGACGCCGTCGATGCCTACATCGTCTCAACAGGCGGCGATGCCGGCATGATCGAATTGCTGCGCCACCGCTGGGGTCTCGACCAGTCGGAGCTGACGCGGCTTGCCAACTATCTCTGGGCGTTGCTGCATCTCGACCTCGGCCAATCGGTAACCTTCTCGCGGCCGATCCGCGAAATCATCCTCGAACGCCTGCCGACCACACTGATCCTGGTGGGCAGCGCCACCGCGCTCTCCTTCGGCCTCGGCTCGGCGCTCGGCATCTATGCCGGCGCACGGCCCGGCAGTTTTCGCGATCGCTTCCTGTCGATCGGCTCGCTGGCACTTTATGCGGTTCCAGGCTTCTGGCTGGGATTGGTCCTGATCGTCGTCTTTGCCGTCGATTTGCGCTGGCTGCCGATCGGCGGCATCGAGACGATCGCTTCCGGCAAGACCGGACTGGCGCGGGCAGCCGACATCGCCACCCATCTCGTGCTGCCGGTCTCGGCCCTCGGCTTCATCTATCTGGCGCTCTATCTGAGCATGATGCGCGCCGGCATGGCCGAGGCCTGGCGGCAGGATTTCGTGCTCGCCGCCCGCGCCAGGGGCCTGACGCGCCGCCGCATCGTACTTGCCCATGTCGCCCGCAATGCGCTTCTGCCCTTGGTCACCATGCTCGGCCTGCAGTCGGCGCAGATGCTGGGCGGCAGCGTCGTCATCGAAAGCGTCTTTGCCGTGCCAGGTCTCGGCCGGCTGGCACAGGAAGCCGTCGCCGGACGCGACACGCCGCTGCTGCTCGGCATCATCCTGGTCAGCGCCGTGCTGGTCGTCGTCATCAATCTTCTGGTCGATCTGGCCTACGCCTTCCTCGATCCGCGCGTCGGCGCCAGCGAGGCCGGCGCATGAACCACCTGCGTCGTTTCTTCCGCACGCCGGAAGCAATCGCCGGAGCGGCAATCCTCGCCTTGCTCATCATGATGGCGTTGGCGGCGCCGCTACTGTTTCCCGGCGACCCGCAGGCCATTGCCGGCCCGGCGCTGCTGCCGCCGCTCCAGGACTGGCCGTTGCCGCTTGGCACCGACCGGCTCGGCCGCGACGTGCTGGCCGAGCTTTTCCACGGCGCCCGCACCTCGTTGGCGGTCGGTCTGGCAGCAGCCGCCGCGGCGCTCCTCATCGGTGCGGTCGTCGGCACTTTAGCCGGCCTTGCCGGAGGCCTGGTCGACGAAGTGCTGATGCGCATAACCGACGCGTTCCAGACCGTGCCGAGCTTCCTGCTCGCGCTCGCCTTCGTCAGCATTGTCGGCCCCTCGCTCGGCGTGGTCGTCGCGGCGATCGCGCTCGGTGCCTGGACCGGGCCGGCGCGCGTCGCCCGTGCCGAAGTGCTGTCGATCCGCGAGCGCGACTATGTCGCCGGCGCCCGCGTCATCGGCATGCACCCGCTCGAGATCGCCTTCCGCGAGGTGCTTCCCAATGCCTTGCCGCCGGTGTTGGCGCTGTCGTCGGTGATCGTGGCGGCGGCCATCCTCACCGAAGCAGCGCTTTCCTTCCTAGGCCTCGGCGACCCCAACCGCGTCACCTGGGGCGGCATGATCGCCGAAGGCCGCACGGTACTGCGCACCGCACCGTTTCTGTCGATCGTTCCCGGCGTCGCGCTGGTGCTCACGGTGCTCGGCGTCTACCTCGCCGGCGAGGGCGTGGTGGAAAGCACCGCGGTGCGCAGGAGCCTGTCGTGACCGCACTGCTCTCTATCCGCGATCTGTCGGTGCGGTATCGACGCGATGGCGTCGAGGTGACGGCGCTGAAAGACATCGGCCTTGAAGTTCAATCCGGAGAACGTTTGGCGATCATCGGCGAAAGCGGTTCGGGCAAGAGCACGCTGGCGCTGGCGATTGCGGGGCTGTTGGCGGGGTCTGCCAAGATTGAGGGGCGCATGGAGTGGTTCTTGCCGGCAAGCGATGGCTCCAAGGCCCCCCTCTCTGTCCTGCCGGACATCTCCCCCTCAAGGGGGGAGATTGGCAGTTCCGTCGCCGGCTCTCTTCTTGCGACCTCGAAAATTGGTGAACGCGGAGATCACGAGCTAATCTCCCCCCTAGAGGGGGAGATGTCCGGCAGGACAGAGGGGGGCGTGACAGAACGCCGACCACCTGCGATTAGCGAACAACAAGTTCCAGTCCTCGGCCGCGATATCGGCTTCGTCTTCCAGGATCCATCCTCCAGCCTTGACCCGGTGATGCCGGTCGGCAAGCAGATCGCCGAGGTCGCCCGCACCCATCTCGGCCTCAATTGGCAAGCCGCTTACGCCAAATCCAAAACCCTCCTCGATCGTGTCCGCCTTCCCGAAGCCACCCTCCACGCCTACCCGCACCAGCTCTCCGGCGGCCAGAAGCAGCGCGTGGCCATCGCGGCCGCCATCGCCGCCGGGCCGAAGCTGCTGATCGCCGACGAAGCGACCAGCGCGCTCGACACCATCGTCCAGGCGGAGATTGTTTCCCTGATCCGCAGACTGGTGGCCGAGGACGGCATGACACTGCTCCTCATCAGCCACGATATCGCGCTCGCCGCCACGCTTGCGGACCGCATCGCGGTGCTGCGCCATGGCGAACTGATCGAGCTCGGCGAGACCCGCCAAATCGTCGAAGCGCCGCGCCATGTCTATACGCGCGCCCTGCTCGACGCTCATCTCGGCCTCGACGCGAAGCCTTTGCTTGACCGGCAAGGCGCTTCGGCATGAGCGTGCTGGCCGTCTCCAACCTTGCCAAGCGCTATCGCCGGGGCGGCAAGCCCTTCGCCGCGGTCGACGACGTGTCCTTCGAGATCGGACAGGCGGAGACGCTGGCGCTCGCCGGCCCGTCCGGCAGCGGCAAATCGACGATCGCGAGGCTGGTGCTGCGGCTGATCGAACCCGATGCCGGCCGCGTCGAATTCGAAGACAGCGACTTCCTCGCGCTGTCGGGCGCCGCGTTGCGCGCTCGCCGCGGCCGCTTGCAAATGGTCTTCCAGGATCCGCTCGCCGCCTTCAATCCGCGCGCCACCGTGGCACGCGTGCTGGACGATCCCTTGCGCATTCACAACATCGCCTCGCGCACCGAGCGCCCGCGCCTTATCGCGGCGCTGCTGGAGCGCGTCGGCCTCGATGCCGGTCTAGCCGCGCGCGCCATCCACGAGATTTCCGGCGGCCAGCGCCAGCGCGTCGCGATCGCCCGCGCCATCGCCACGCGGCCGTCACTGATCGTGCTCGACGAAGCCGTGTCGGCGCTCGATGTCTCGGTGCGCGGGCAGATCCTGGAATTGCTGCTCGACCTGCAAAGGCAGGAACGGATCGCCTATCTCTTCATTTCGCATGACCTCGGCGTCATCCGCGCCGTCGCGCATCGCGTCGTCATCCTCGACGCCGGTCGGATCGTCGAGAGCGGCGATGCCCACACCGTCATCGCCAATCCGCAATCGGCGATCGGCAAGGCGCTGGTCGCGGCGACACCAAGATTGATCAGGAACCGACCATGATCCCGCAAAGTGGCAACCGGTTTGCGGACAAGGTCATGGTCAAACAACAAAATCAGGACGCATCATGACCGATCCCGAAGCAGCCAGAGCCGAAAAGCTGTCGCGCGAGTTGGACTCCGCCTTCCGCAATCGTGCCGATCTCTACCGTCTCCTCCTCGACGAACTGACCGCCGAGCTCGGCGGTCAGAAGGCCGAAGCGGTGATGATCCGCGCCATCGAAAAGCGCGGCCAGGAAGTCGCGGCTGCAGCCTTCGCCGGCTTCAGCCCCAACGATGCGCCGGCGATCGGCGAAGCATTCCTCGCCGTCAGCCCGGATGGCGGCCGCATGTATCCGACAGATGTCGATCGCGGCCCGGAGCACATCACTTTCAAGGTGAAGCGCTGCCCGCTGAAGGACGCCTGGGTCGAGGCCGGCGTCGGTGAGGAAAAACTCGCCACGCTGTGCCGCATCGCCGGCGCCTTCGACCGCGGCCTGTTCGAGGCGACAGGCGTACGCTTCGCCAATGTCACCTGGACGCCGGGCCATGGCTCCGGCTGCTGCCACATCGCGCTGAGCAATCGGGATGCTTAACCAGTTACCGGTTCAGCTTGCGGCAAAGACGTGCAGCTCGCCGCCCGCTTCGTCGATGGCGGCGCGCAGTTCCGCTGCCGGCTCGCTGTCGGTGACGACATCGGAAATCTCGTTCAGCGCGCAGACGCGTTCGAGGCCGCTGCGGCCGAACTTGTCGTTGGTGACGACCAGCATGGTCGACAGAGCCCGCGCCATCATCGCCCGCTTCACCGCCGCTGCGCCCGAGATCATGTCGCTCGGCCCCTCCGCGTTCAGCGCCGAGGCGCCGATGATGGCGACGTCGGCATTGTAGCGGCGCACGAATTCGACCGTGTCCTCGCCGAGCACGGCCGCCTCGCGGCTGTCATAGGTGCCGGGGCAAAGGATGACCCGGAAGCCGGGATTGGCCCCGGCCACCGAGGCGACGCCGATGGAGTTGGTGATGATGGTCAGGTCCCGGCCGAGCTGCGACAGGCTGCGCGCGACCTCGTAGGTGGTCGATCCGCCGTCGATCATCACGATACGGCCTTTCTCGATCAGTCCGGCGGCACCACGCCCGACGCGGGCCCGCTCCTCGACCATGGTGAGGCCGCGTTCGGCGATCACAGGTTCCGACGTCACCAGTGAAATGGTGGCGCCGCCATAGGTGCGGTTGATGAGCCCCGCATCGCCAAGCTCGATCAGATCGCGGCGGATGGTCTCGCCGGCGACGCCGATGCGGCGCGCAAGCTTCGAGATGCGGATCGACGCCGAGCGGCGAACCTCCGACAGGATCAGCTCGTGTCGTTCCTTCTTGGTCAGTCGGCCCGGCTCGATATTCATCGTACTTCCTTTCCCGGGATTTCGTCCCTGGCTTCAAGACATTAGCCACGCCGGGAACGGGAAAGCCAGCCTCAGCGCCTGAGCCGATCGCGCATGGCGTACCACAGCATGCCGAGCACGTAGAGCGGGCCGCGCAGCGCCGTGCCGCCCGGGAACGGCAGCGGCGTCAGCGTCGAGAACAGATTGAGCCGCGAGGCATCGCCCGTGATCGCCTCCGCCAAGAGCTTGCCCGACAGCGTCGACAGGATGACGCCCTTGCCGGAATAGCCATGCGCGAAATAGACCTCGCCATAGTGCCCGACATGCGGCAGGCGCGACGTCGTCACCGACACCAGACCGCCCCAGGCATGGTCGATGCGGCAGCCCTTGAGTTGCGGAAAGGTCTTTTCCATATGCGGCCGCACGAAGCCGGCTATGTCGGCCGGCGGCGAAGGCGTGTAGCGCTCGCCGCCGCCGAACAGCAGGCGGCCGTCCGCCGATTTCCGATAATAGTTGACGACAAAGAGCGTGTCGGAAACCGCGACGTTGGCCGGGATAACGTCGGCCTTGCCATCCAGCGGCTCAGTGGCGGCGATGTAGTTGCCGACCGGCATGATGCGGCTGTTGACGCGCGGCTCCAACCCCTTGAGCAGCGCATCGCCGGCCAGCACCAAATGCCTGGCGCGGACCGAGCCCTTGTCGGTGAACACCCGGATGGACGGCTCGCGCTCCAACCGGACCGCTACCGAGTTCTCGTGGATGGCGACGCCGGCGCCAGCTGCCGCGCGAGCGAGCCCAAGCGTGTAGTTGAGCGGGTGCATGTGGCCGCCAAGCTTTTCGAAGACCGCGCCCTGATACGGTGTATCCACCATCTGCCGGGCCTGCGCCGCCGACAGGATCTCGACATCGGTGAACTTCATCACCTTGGCGAGGCATTCGGTTTCTTCCTCGAAGTCGCGCATATCCGAGCTGCTGACCGCGCCGACCAGATGGCCGGTCTGGCGCAAGTCGCATTCGAGGGCGTGTCGCTCGATGATGTCGAGCACCAGCCCGCGCGCCTCGAAGGCCAGATCGAACAGCGCCTTCGCCCGTTCCGGCCCGAAATTTTTGACCAAGCCCCTGGCGCCCTTGCGCAAGCCCGGGATCATCTGGCCGCCATTGCGCCCGGATGCGCCCCAGCCGATCTTGCCGCCTTCCAGCAGCACCACCTTCAGGCCGCGCTCGGCCGCATGAAGCGCCGCCGAAAGGCCCGTGCAGCCGCCGCCCACCACCACCAGGTCCGCCTCGGCATCGCCGGCGAGCGCGGCATGGTCGGGCGCCGGGTTGGCCGTGGCGACATAATAGGACTTGCCGATATCGAGACCGGAATTGAAACCTGTCGAACGCGAGGCCATGGTCACACCTTGAGCAGCAGGTGGTCGCGTTCCCAGGACGTCACGACGCTCTGGAACAAATCGAGTTCGACGCTCTTCACGCGCAAATAAGTCTGGAAGAAATCCTCGCCGAGCAGCGCTCGGACAGGCTCGCAGGTGGCGAAGCGCTCCAGCGCCTCCTCCATGGTTTTCGGCAGCGTGCTCTGGCTGCGATAGGCATTGCCGAAGGCTTCCGGCGAGCGCGCAAGCCTCTCCTCGATGCCGAGATAGCCGGCGATCAGCGAGCCGGCCATGGCGAGATAAGGATTGGCATCGGCGCCGGGCAGCCGGTTCTCGATCCGCCGTGCGGCGCGCCCGCCCATCGGCACGCGCAGGCCGCAGGAGCGGTTGTCGTGCGACCATTCGATGTTGGCCGGCGCGCTGTGGTTCGGCCGGATGCGCCGGTAGGAGTTCACGTTGGGCGCGAACAGCGGCATGATTTCGGGAATGTATTTCTGCAGGCCGCCGATGAAATGCGCGAACATCTCGCTGTCATCGTCGTCCCTGCCTGCAAACAAAGGCTCCCCCGTCTCGTCGACGATCGACATGTGCAGGTGCATCGAACTGCCGGCCTGCGCCGCGATCGGCTTGGCCATGAAGGTGGCGTGCATGCCATTTTCCTGTGCGATCTGTCGCGCCAGGCGCTTGAACAGAAGCACCTTGTCGGCAAGCGCCAGCGGATCGCCATGCAGGAAGTTGATCTCCAGCTGCGCCGTACCGGATTCATGGATCAGCGTGTCGAGCGGCAGACCGGCGATTGCGGCATGTTCATAGAGCTGCCGCGTCACCGCCTCGAATTCCTCCAGCGCCTGCATGTCGTAAGGGTGCTGCACGCTTTCCGGCCGGCCGTTGCGCCCGGTCGGCGCGGTGATCGGTCGATCCGGATCGGGGTTCGGCGCGGTCAGGTAGAATTCTAGCTCCGGCGCCATTACCGCGCGCCAGCCGCGCTTGCGGTAAAGCTCGAGCACCGCCCTCAGCACATGGCGCGGCGAGGCCATCCAGGGCCGGTCGTCCATATGGAAGGTGTCGGCAAAAACATAGGCCCTCCCGGCGCTGCCTGGCGCGAGGCACAGCGTGGAAGTGTCCGGCACCATGCGCATGTCGGGGTCCTGGTAGGCAAAACCTTCGTCGATGGAGCCGGAATAGCGGCCGTCGATGGCGACCAGGAAGGCGCTGCTCGGCAGATAGAGCGCCCGGTCGTCGAGCGACTTCAGGAATTTGGCGACCGGCAAGGTCTTGCCGCGCAGCACGCCGTTGACGTCGGGCACGAAGCACTCGACCTCGTTGATCGCATGCGTTTTCAGCCAGCTTTGCGTGTCCGCGCCGGCGAATAAGGTGTTCAGATTGTCAGGCATTGGTCATGTCCGTACGAAGGAGAAATCGCTTCGGCGGGCATATCCGTTCCGGTAGGGCGTTATCTAAGCTGCGTTATCCGAGGACGGACGCCCGCCTGGTGGCCGGCCGAAAGGCCGGGTCCAGCGCGCCTGCACCCCTTCGGTCCAGCCGTCGCGGACGACATGCGAGCCGACCTTGGTCTCTTCCGCACGCTGCAGGTTCTCGTGGCGGCAGCAGCGCATGATCAGTGGTCCCCCGCGCGCGCAAACGAAACACCGCCGGCAAAAATCGAATGCCTGGCGCGGTATTGCTGTTTTGCAGCTTGCATGACGGGTCTCGCTAAGGTGGAGCTATGGTTTGACCGATCATCGCCGCCGGCGCAAGCCCGCTTCGCTGGACCAGGTCAACCAATGCTCTCGCCGCCATCCACCACCAGCGCCTGTCCGGTCATGAAAGACGAACGGTCGGAGACGAGGAATAGGATGGCTTCGGCGATCTCCTCCGCGCTCGCCCAGCGCCCCATCGGGATCTTGGTGCGGACATAGTTCTCGATCGCATCGCGTCCGCCCATCTGGGCGATGAACGGCTCGTTGAACGGCGTGTCGACCCAGCCCGGGCAGAGCGCGTTGATGCGTACATTGTGCCTGGCGTAGTCGAGAGACATCTGCCTGGTCATCGCCACCACGGCATGTTTGGAGGTGGCATAGGCAATCATCTCGCGATCGTAGAAGACGCCCGAGTTCGAGGCGGTGTTGAGGATGACGCCGCCGCCTTGCGCGATCATCGCCGACATGACGGTCTTCGCCGCCAGGAACTGGGCTCGCACATTGATGCGCCACGAGGCATCCATCCCGTCCGTACCCACCTCGATTAGCGTGCCGCCCACCTGGATACCGGCGTGGTTGTGCAGGATATCGATCCGGCCATGCTTGCCAAGCGTACCCTCGATGAGGCCCTCGACGGCCATATCATCGCCAACATCGGTGGCGACCGCTTCTGCGCGGCCGCCGGCTTCGCGGATTTCGGAGGCCGTGGCTTCGCCTGCCACCGGATCCCGGTCTGCGATCACCACGAAGGCCCCTTCCCTAGCCATGATCATGGCGCCGGCGCGACCGATGCCCGACCCGGCGCCCGTCACCACGGCGATACGGTCTTTCAAAATCATGAATTTGTCTTTCAAGGCGATGGCTTCCGACGCCCGAGCTGCCATTGGGCGAGGAGCACGAGCAGCACCGAGGCGGCGAGCACGATCGTCGCGATGGCGTTGATCTCCGGCGTCACGCCGCGCCTGATCGAGGCGAAGACATAGATCGGCAATGTCGTCTGCGCGCCGGCGACGAAGAAGGCGATGATGAAATCGTCGAAGGAGAAGGTGAAGGCGAGCAGGAAGCCCGCGATCACCGCCGGCATGATCTGCGGCAACACGATCGAGCGGAACGTCGTCAGCGGCGTGGCGTAGAGATCGCTCGAGGCCTCGACCAGATTGCGGTCGAGGCTGCTGAGCCGCGTGCCGACGATCATCGTCACCAGCGCCATCGAGAACAGCCCGTGCGCGGCGATGATCGAGCCATAGCCGAGCGAAAGCCGCGGCGGCTGGTCGGTCGGCCATAGCGAGGCGAGGAACGGATTGACGACGGCGAAGAGCTGCACCAGCGCGACCAGCGTCGAAATGCCGATGACGACACCCGGAACGACGATCGCCGCGCCCAGCAACGCGTCGAAGAGAGCCCGCGTCCGCGCGCCGACACGCTGCAGTCCGAGCGCCGCGGCGGTGCCGCAGAAGGCCGCGAGCAGTGCGCTGGTGGTGGCGATGAACAGGCTGTTCTTCAGCGCCTCGACCAGGAACGGATTGGACAGCGCCTTGCCGTACCATTGCACCGAGAAGCCAGTGAATTCGCTGGCATGGTGGCCGGCATTGAAGGAGAACAGCACGACCAGCGCGATCGGCAGGTAGAGGAACGCAAAGACGGCGATGACGAAGGCGCGCATCAGATCAGGTCCACCCGGCGTGCGCCCGACAACCGGGTCGAGATGCGGTTGGCGACGATCAGCACCACCACCGACACCAGCACCAGTGTGATGGCGATGGCCGATCCGAACGGCCAGTTGCGCGACTGCAGGAAGAGGTCGACCAGCGCATTGCCGATGAAGAACACCTTGCCGCCGCCGAGCAGCGTCGGGATCAGATATTCGCCGAGCAGCAGGATCATCACCAGCGAGAAGCCGGTCGTCACGCCCGGCAGCGACAGCCTGAGCGTCACGCCGAGGAAGGTCGACAGCGGCGTCGCGCCCAGATCGGCGGAAGCCTCCAGCAGCCGGCGGTCGAGCCGTTCCAGGCTGACATAGATCGGCAGGATCATCAGCGGCAGATAGCCATAGACGATGCCGAGCAGCACCGCACCCGGCGTGTTGATCAGCCTGAGATCCTCGATGCCGACATAGGCCAGCAAAGCCGGAATGCCGCGCCCACCGAGGATGTACATCCAGGCATAGGTGCGCATCAAAAGGCTGGTCCAGAACGGGATGACGATCATCGCGAGCAAGATCAGCCGCCAGCGCTGCGGCGCGCGCAGTGCCAGATAGTAGGCGACGGGATAGGCGACGAGCAGGCAGGCCAAAGCACCGGCCGGCGCGAGCACCATCGTGTTCCAGAAGGCGGTCGCCCGCGCCGGCAGGTTGGCGTATTGCGCGAAGGTGAGCGCTGCCTGGTAGCCGCCCTCCGGCGCCCGCTCGCCGACGCTGAAGATGGCGATCGCGACGAAAGGCAGGACCAGGAACACGACCAGCCACAGCGCCGCCGGAGCGAGCAGCAGCGCCGTCACGAGGTTCTTGCGAAAGAGACTGCCGCGCATGGGGAAAGCCAGTTGGGAGCCGGCGGACTTTCGTCCGCCGGTCGCATTGCCTTGATCGTGTTTGTGGCCGTTCCCGCTCAAGCCGACTTGAAGCGCGCCATCAGCTCGGCGCGGCCCGGATCGGTGAGCGTCGCGGCGGCGCCGAACTCGAGCGGCTTCAACAGATCGGCGGCCGGATAGAGGATCGGGTTATCGAGCACTTCCTTCGGCAGCAGCGCATTGACCCGCGCATCGGTCGACGGCGCGCCATTGGCCAGATGCTCCTTCACCGCGACCTTCGGGTTCATCAGATAGTTGAGCAGCGCATAGCCGGCCGGCTTGTTCGGCGCGTCCTTCGGGATGGCGTAGAAGTCGGTCCAGATCTCGCCACCTTCCTTGCCGAGCACATAGGCGATCTCGGGAATGTCGCGATGGAGCTGCGCTCCGTCATTGGTCCAGCACATCGTCATCCAGGCATCCCCGGCGCGCATCCCCGGCTGGTAATCGCTTGACACCGCGAACAGATGCGGCTTGACCTTGAGCAGCAGTTCCTCGGCCTTGGCGAGCTCGTCCTGCTTCAGCGAGTTGAAGGAATAGCCGTAATATTTCAGCGCGTTGCCGATGGTGGTGAGCTGATAGTCGTGCACCATGGTGCGGCTGTCGCCCTCGGCCATCGCGGTGTCCCAGAACTCCTTCCAGCTCGAGATCGGCTTGGCGAGCTTTTTGGTGTTGACGGCGAAACCGGTCGTGCCCCAGTTCTTCGGCACGGCGTAGATCGTCCCGTCGATCGTGCCTTCCGCCGTGAAGCGGGAATCTTCCTTGGTGCCGTCGTAGTTCGCCAGCTTGGCCATATCGAGCGGCTCGATGATGCCGAGCTTCTTGTAGGTCGAGATCGTGTAATTGGTCGGCACGAACAGGCTCCAGCCCGAGCCGCCGGCCTGCAGCTTGGCCAGCATCTCCTCGTTCGACCCGAAGACGTTGACCTCGACGGCGACGCCGGTCTCTGCCTTGAAGTTCTCGAAGGTCTGCGGGTCGTGGTAGTTCGGCCAGGTGGCGATCGACATACGATCGCCCAGGTTCTCGGCGGCGAAGGCCGGCGTCGGCATGATGCCGAGCTCGCGCGCCATGACGGCGGTGGCGACACCAAGGCCGGTGAGGCCGAGGAAATCGCGCCGGCCGATCGAGCCGCGCTTCAGGCGCATCAACTGGTCGACGAATTTATCGGGGGTTATCGGCAGTCCGTCACGATAGGATTTCGGCATTTTGGTCTTCCCTCTGGTTGGTCCCGTTGTTCTTGGGTCGCGGAAACGCCAGTGGCGCTCCGGCGGCAAAGCCGATGGCGACGGGTTCGCCCGGCCTGAAGAGATTGCCCTGGCCGATCACGTGGTCGGCCTTGGCGAGCAGGGATCCGATGCCCTGGACCTCGATCGCGTATTCCGCCGTCGAGCCGAGGAAAATCCGGTTGCGGACGATGCCTTTCAAGGCGCCGCTCCCGGGCGCCGAGAGGCTGAGCGATTCCGGCCGCAAGCTCACGGAAACGGCCTCGCCGCGGCTGAGCGGCAGCCGCTTGCGCGCCGAAATCACCGTGCCATCGGCAAGCGCGACATCGACGAGATCGCCGGAAAGACCGGCCACCTTGCCGCTGACGAGATTGGTCTTGCCGACGAAGTCCGCGACGAACAGGTCGGCCGGCTCGTCATAGATCTCGCTCGGCTGCCCGATCTGGACGACGCGGCCGCTATTCATGACGCAGACGAAGTCGCTCATCGACAGCGCCTCTTCCTGGTCGTGGGTGACCAGAACGAAGGTGATGCCGATCTCGCGCTGCAGGTTCTGCAGCTCGATCTGCATATCCGTGCGCAGCTTCTTGTCGAGCGCCGCCAGTGGCTCGTCGAGAAGCAGCACCGCCGGCTTGTTGACCAGGGCGCGGGCGAGCGCCACGCGCTGCTGCTGGCCGCCGGAGAGCTCGTGGATCTTGCGGCGTCCATAGCCGGCAAGTTGCACCATGGAAAGCGCTTCGCCCGCCCTCTGGCTGATCTCGCGGGACGACAGCCGTGGCCTCGCCTGGCGCAGCCCGTAGGAGATGTTCTCCTCGACATCGAGATGCGGGAACAGCGCGTATTGCTGGAACACCATGTTGACCGGGCGCCGGTAGGGCGGCGTGCCGGCCATGTCGCGGCCGCGGATCAGCACCTGGCCTTCGCTCGGCTGCTCGAAGCCGCCGATCATGCGCAGGCACGTCGTCTTGCCGCAGCCGGAGGGGCCGAGCAGGGCGACGAAGGCCGAAGGCGGGATGGCAAGGTCGATGCCGCTGACCGCGGTGACGGCGCCATAGCGCTTGGTGACCGTGCGAAACTCGATATCGGGCACTGCAGTCAAGCCACGGGCTCCAGCGACAGCGTGAGGCAATGTCTTGACGCTAGCAGAGCCAATGGCGCCTAGTATATACCTCGCGGGTGGTATATTTAGCTGATTTTATCGTTTAGAGGGGTATGAATTGGCCGCCTCCCGCAGTGACGACTACAATTCTTTGGCGGCCGTGATCGCCGCGGCGCGCGAGACCGGCGGCGACCATTTCGGCAAGGCGATCGTCGGCTGGCTGCGCGGTCATGTCCAATTCGATCACTGCGTGATCTTCGGCTATCGCGGTGCGGCGCGGCCGCCGCTGCTGTTCGAAACCTTCTCGCCGGCCGAAAGCCACATCTTCGTCGCGCTTTACCAGGATGGGCCGTATCTGCTCGACCCGTTCCATCACGCCGCGGTCGAGCGCAAGGAGGGTTTCTGGCGCATGCGCGAGCTCGCGCCGGACCGCTTTTACGCCAGCGAATACTATCGCTCCTATTACAGCCAGACCAAACTTGCCGAGGAAGTCGGCTTCTTCGTGCCGCTGGCCGGCAAGGATGCGCTGGTGCTGTCGCTGATGCGGCTGCGCGCCTCGGGCCCGTTCGGAACCGCGGACGCCAGGCTGCTGCGCGACATGGCGCCGGCGGTGATAGGCTTCTGCAAGCAGCGTTGGCCGTCGCTGCCTGCCGAAGAGGTCGCGGCCCCGCCCTCCGGCGAAACCGCCGCGATGGCCAGCGAGCTCGACCGCGCCCATATCTGGAAGAGCCTGTCGCTGACGTCGCGCGAAAAACAGGTCGTCGACCTGGTGCTTCAGGGCCATTCCACGGAATCGATCGCCAGGGCGCTCAGGATCGTGCCGGGGACCGTGAAGGTCCACCGCCGCAACATCTATCGCAAGCTGAAGATCAAGTCGCAGGCCGGTCTCTTCGCGCGCTTCGTCGAGATCATCGGCGCGCGGATCGGCTGAGCTTCTGCTCCACCGGGTCGACGGCCGCAAACACCGCGCTTGCCTCGCTGACGATCGAAACATGATCCCGGGCCGCCTTGCCCGCGGCTGCCGCGTCGCCGCGCATGATCGCTGTGACGATCAGATCGTGTTCCTGCCAGGATTTGGCCAGCCGGCCCGGCAGCATGAACTGCGCGCGCCGGAACGGCGCCAGCCGGCTGCGGGTCGCCACGGTCAGTTCATGGATATGCGTGTTGTGGGCGCCGCGATAAAGCCTGCTGTGAAACTCGGTGTTGAAATATTCGTAGTCCTCCTCGGCGCCGAGCTGCACCAGCCGCGCCGATCCCTGATGCTCCATTTCCAGCGCGCGGCGCTCGGCGCCGGTCATGCGCTCGGCGGAGAAGCGGGCGCAGATCGCTTCCAGCTCGGCCATGCTCTCAAACATCGAGGCCAGATGTTCCTGCGTGACCACGGCGACGATGGCGCCCCGGTTGGGCCGCCTCTCGACCAGTCCGATGGCGCTCAACTGGCCGAGCGCCTCCCGCACCGGCGTGCGCGAAACGTCGAAGCGAGCGGCCAGCGAGGCCTCGTCGAGCCTTTCGCCGGGACGCAGATAGCCGGTGACGATGCGGTCAGCGATCGCCCTCACCATCTGATCCGCGGTCGTGCCCGACCTGACCAAGCTGCGCTTTCCCGACACATCTCCTCCCGTCCAGTTTATTGCGGACGGCCCGCAAGGTGGACGGCCCCGGGGTATTTCGACTCAAGGCCGCACCCCTGTATGCCTAGATTTTAACCTCAATGTCAAATTGATCATTTTTAAGGCAAAAAGTGCATGCACTTGCCTTAGGTTTATGCAGATGTACTAAAGTCACCCATTGATTTTATTACAGAAAACTACGCTGGGGAACTGGCACAGCGATTGCATGCACTTTCTTGACAGCACGTCAACCGACCCCTGCCGGGGTTCAAGAAAGGGGAGCACTCGATATGACCGACAAATTCATGCTTAGCCGCCGCGACCTGCTCAAGACCTCCGCCGCCGGAGCGGCGCTCGGCCTGGCTTCGGCAGCCTTTCCGATCCGCGCGGCGCGCGCCGCCGCCGCGACCGTCGGCTTCATCTATGTCGGCCCGAAGGACGACTACGGCTACAACCAGGCGCATGCCGAGGGTGCCGCCGCGCTGAAGGGCATCGAGGGCATCTCCATCGTCGAGGAAGAGAACGTCCCCGAGACGGTCGACGTCCAGAAGACGATGGAATCGATGATCAACCTCGACGGCGCCTCGCTGATCTTCCCGACCTCCTTCGGCTATTTCGATCCGCACATGCTGGCCATGTGCGCCAAGTTCCCCGACGTCCAGTTCCGCCATTGCGGCGGCATGTGGAACAAGGACAAGCACCCGATGAACGCCGGGTCCTATTTCGGCTATATCGGCATGGGCCAGTACCTGAATGGCGTCGTCGCCGGCCACACCACCAAGTCGAAGAAGCTCGGTTTCGTCGCCGCCAAGCCGATCCCGCAGGTTCTGCTCAACATCAATTCCTTCCTGCTCGGCGCGCGCTCGGTCGATCCGGCGATCACCTGCCAGGTGATCTTCACCGGCGAATGGTCGCTGGCGGTCAAGGAGGCCGAGGCCACCAACGCGCTGGTCGACCAGGGCGCCGACGTCATCACCTGCCATGTCGACAGCCCGAAGGTGGTGGTCGAGACGGCCGCCGGCCGCGGCGCCTTCGTCTGCGGTTACCATGCCAACCAGAGCCCGCTGGCGCCGGAAAAATACCTGACCGGCGCGGAATGGAACTGGGCCAAGGTCTACAAGATGTTCGTCGACGACCTCGTCGCCGGCAAGCCGCTGCCAAATTTCACGCGCGGCGGACTGGCCGACGGCTTCGTCAAGATGAGCCCGCTGGGCCCCGCCGTCGGCGAAGCGGCGCGCAAGCAGTTCGACGCCACTTTAGCCGAAATGATGAAGGGAGGCTTCTCCGTCATCAAGGGACCGTTGAAGAGCAACAAGGGCACCGTCGTCGCGACCACAGGCCAGGCCTTCGTCGAGACCGCCATCGAGCTCGAAAGCATGGACTATCTCGTCGAGGGCGTCGTCGGCTCGACAGCCTGAGGCAGGCGCTGGCCGAGGGAGACGGGACATGACGGACACGGTGAGCAGCCCGGACGTGGGGACTATCCTCGCTGCGAGGGGATATCGGCCGGCGCTCGAATGGATCGCCAGGCGGGCGGAGGCCTTCGTCATTCCGCTCGCGGCGCTGGTCGTCGGCATGGTGCTGTTCAGCCTGTTCATCCTGGCTGTCGGCAAGTCGCCGGTCCAGCTCTACGAGACGATGTGGCGAGGCGGCTTCGGCTCCTGGTTCTCGATCCAGAACTCACTGTCGCGCGGTGCGCCGCTCTTGCTGGCGGCGCTCTGCGTGGCGCTTCCCGCACGCCTTGGCCTTGTGGTCATCGGCGGCGAAGGCGCGATCGTGCTGGGCGGCGTCGCTGCGGCCGCCGTCGGCGTGGCGCTGAACGGCGCACCGTCTGTTCTCGTTATCTTCCTCATGGGCGTGGGGGGCGCAGCCGCCGGCGGCATCTGGATCGGTGCCGTCGGCGCGCTTCGTCATTACCGCGCCGTCAACGAGACCATCTCAAGCCTGCTGATGGCCTACATCGCGATTGCGCTGATGAACCATCTGGTGGAGGGACCGCTGCGCGACCCGGCTTCTCTCAACAAGCCTTCGACCCAGCCGCTGGCCGACATCTACCGTGTCGGCAACATTCCCGGCATGGAGGTGCATTGGGGCCTCGTCGTCGGCGTCATCGCCTGCGTGCTCTCCTGGCTCTTGATCGAGAAGACCCGCTGGGGCTTCGCCGCCCGCATCGCCGGCGGCAATGTCAGGGCCGCGCAAGTCCAAGGGCTTGCCGTCGGGTCGCTGATCGTCGGCTTCACCGCGCTCGCAGGCGGCTTCGCCGGCCTCGCCGGCATGCTGGAAGTCGTGGCCGTGCAAGGCAGCGCCAACGCCTCGCTTGCCGCCGGCTACGGCTATACCGGCATCCTCGTCGCCTTCCTTGCCCGCCACAATCCGCTTGCCATCATCCCCGTCGCCATTCTGCTTGGCGGCATCGACGCGTCCGGAGGCCTGATCCAACGTCGCATGGACCTCCCGGACGCAACCGTGCTGGTGCTGCAGGGCATGCTGTTCATCGTCATCCTGTTCAGCGAGACCTTCTACGGCCGCTTCAAGCCCTTCAACCCCGACCTCTGGCAGAGGCGCGATTTCTTGAAGGGGACTGCCTGATGGAGACGACCGATATCGGGCTGTGGGGCGTGCCGCTTGCCATGCTGGGCGGCGCCATCCGCGTCTCCACCCCCTTCATCTTCGTGTCGCTCGGCGAAGCCATCACCGAGCGGTCCGGCCGCATCAATCTCGGCCTGGAAGGCACGCTGGTGTTCGGCGCCATGAGCGCCTACGCGGTCGCGGTGATGACCGGCTCGCCATGGCTCGGTCTGCTGGCCGCGGCTGTCGCCGGCCTCTGCTTCGGTCTCTTCCACGGCTGGATCTGCAAATTCCCGAAGGTCAACGATATCGCCATCGGCATCGCCCTGATGCTGTTCGGCTCTGGACTAGCTTTCTTTTTCGGCAAGCCATTCATCCAGCCCTCGGCGCCGGATCTGCCGGCGATCCCGTTCGGCTCCTGGTCCGGCATCCCCCAGGTGCAGGCGGCACTCAACGTCAACGTGCTGTTCCTGATTGGTGCCGCCCTCGCCGTCTTCCTCTGGTGGGCCTTCCGCAACACCAGGATCGGCCTGATCGTGCGCGTGGTCGGTGACAGCGCCGACGCCGCGCGCGCCATGGGCCTCAACCCCAACACGGTGCGCCTCCTTGCCACCGGTGTCGGCGGCGCGCTCGCTGGCATCGGCGGCGCCTATTTGTCGCTCTACTATCCCGGCAGCTGGACCGAGCGCATCTCGTCCGGCCAGGGGCTGATGGCGGTGGCGCTGGTCATCTTCGCGCGCTGGAACCCGCTCGGCTGCTTTGCCGCGGCATTGCTGTTCGGCGGCGCCGGCGCGCTCGGCCCGGCACTGCAGTCGGTCGGCGTCACGCAGGGCTACTACCTCTTCTACGCCGCGCCCTACATCCTCACCCTCGTCATCATGATCGCCACCTCGTCGCCGAGCCGCACGCTTGCCGGCGCGCCGGGCGAACTGTCGATCACCAAATGACCGCGACCAGACTGGAGTTTTTGCCATGAACGCCAGAGCCGGGATCACCCAGCGCTACATCGATGCCGACCCTTATCCATGGCCGTACAATGGCGAACTTCGGCCCGACAACACGGCGCTGATCATCATCGATATGCAGACCGATTTCTGCGGGCCTGGCGGCTATGTCGACCATATGGGCTATGACCTGTCGCTGGTCCGCGCGCCGATCGAGCCGATCAAGTCAGTGCTGTCAGCGATGCGCGGCAAAGGCTACACCATCATCCACACGCGCGAGGGCCATCGCCCCGACCTCGCCGATCTGCCGGCCAACAAGCGCTGGCGCTCGCGCCGCATCAATGCCGGCATCGGCGACCCCGGCCCATGCGGGCGCATCCTGGTGCGTGGCGAGCCGGGCTGGGACATCATCCCCGATCTCTATCCGGCCGAAGGAGAGCCGATCATCGACAAGCCGGGCAAGGGTTCGTTCTGCGCCACCGATCTCGAGCTGATCCTCAACCAGCGCGGCATCGAAAACATCGTGCTCACCGGCATCACCACCGATGTCTGCGTGCACACTACCATGCGCGAGGCCAACGACCGCGGCTTCGAATGCGTGATGCTGGAGGATTGCTGTGGCGCGACCGACTATGGCAACCATCTGGCGGCGATCAAGATGATCAAGATGCAAGGCGGCGTTTTCGGCGCGGTGTCGACCTCCGCCGCCCTCGTCGCCCAGCTGCCGTGAGGAACCGGCGATGAGCGGAACTCCCCACGGCAAGGCGATCGGCGTCGAGACCATCGGCATGACCATGCGCTTCGGCGCCTTCACGGCGCTGGACGACGTCTCCGTCAAGGTCCCGGCGGGCTCGTTCCATGCCTTGCTCGGCGAAAACGGCGCCGGCAAGTCGACGCTAGTCAAATGCATGATGGGTTTCTACCACCCGACGTCAGGCGAAATGCTGGTCGACGGGCGCCAGGTAGCGATCGCCAGCCCCAGGGATGCCTCAGCGCTCGGCCTCGGCATGGTCTATCAGCATTTCACGCTCGTCTCTTCGCTGACCGGCGCCGAGAACCTGGTCATCTCGCGCGAGAGGTTGCCGGGTGTCATCGACTGGCGCAAGGAGCGCGTCGCGCTTGCCCAGTTCATGGAGCGCATGCCCTTCAAGCTGCCGCTCGATGTCAAGGTGGCCGAGCTTGCCGCCGGCGAGAAGCAGAAGCTGGAGATCATCAAGCAGCTTTATCTCGGCCGCCATTTCCTGGTGCTGGACGAGCCGACATCCGTGCTCACCCCGGGCGAGGCGCAGGAAGTGCTCGGCCTGGTGCGCGGTATGACGAGGGCCGGCGACCTCACCGTGCTGATGATCTCGCACAAGTTCCACGAGGTCACGGGATTCGCCGACGACATCACGGTGCTGCGCAAGGGCAGGCTCACCGGAACCGGCAAAGTCTCCGATCTCTCGCACAGGGAGATGGCTGCGATGATGATCGGCGACCAGCCGATCGCTGCGCTCGACAGCCGTGCCGAGCCGAAGCCGGACGCCGAGATCGTGCTCAAGGTGAAGGCGCTGAAGGCGCCGGACCGCACCGGCCTCAAGTCGATCGACATAGCGGATCTCGGCGTGCGTTCGGGCGAGATCGTCGGCATCGCCGGCATTTCCGGCAACGGCCAGAAGGAGTTCCTGGAAGTGCTGGCCGGGCAGCGCCCGCGCAATGGTGGCGAGGTGCTGGTGCGCGGCACCGCCTATGCGGCGACGCGCGCCGAGGCGCGCGTGCTGAATGTGCGCCTCATCCCGGAGGAGCCGCTGAAGAATGCCTGCGCGCCGAGGATGACGGTCGCCGAGAACATCGCCTTTCGTACTTTCGACGTGGACAGCAACGGCAAGCCGGTGAGCTGGATCAGCGCCGGCGCCATCAAATCCTTCAGCGCCCGCCTGGTCGAGCAGTTCAAGGTCAAGACCGCCTCGCTCTCCTCGCCGATCGCCTCGCTGTCGGGCGGCAACGTGCAGCGCGCCGTGCTCGCTCGCGAGCTGACGGGCGAGGTCGACCTGCTGATCGTGTCGAACCCCTGCTTCGGCCTCGATTTCTCCGCCGTCGCCGAAATCCGCGCCCGCATCATGAAGGCGCGCAACGCGGGGGCCGCGGTGCTCCTGATGTCCGAAGACCTCGACGAACTCCTGGAGCTCTCGGACCGCATCCTGGTCATGTCCGACGGCGCGCTCGTCTACGAGACGCCGATCGCGCAGGCGAGCGTGCAGACTATCGGCGAGCACATGGCGGGGCATCATTGATGGCGGAAATCGACGCACTGCCCTTCGCCTTCGCCTTCGAGCCCAAGACGACGGCGCTCATCGTCATCGACATGCAGCGCGATTTCGCCGAGCCGGGCGGCTTCGGCGCCAGCCTCGGCAACGACGTCAGCCGGGTCGTGGCGATCGTGCCGACGGTGAAGCGACTGATCGAAGGCTTTCGCGCCGCCGGCCTGCCGGTGATCCACACCATGGAGTGCCACAGGCCCGATCTGTCGGACCTGCCTCCCGCCAAGCGCGACCGCGGCAATCCGTCGATCCGTATCGGCGATGTCGGCCCGATGGGCCGCGTGCTGATCGCCGGCGAACCCGGCACCGCGATCCTCGACGAACTCGCGCCCCTGCCCGGCGAGATCGTCATCGAGAAGCCCGGCAAGGGCGCCTTCTACGCGACCGGCCTCGGCGACGACCTCAAGCGGCTCGGCACCCGGCAACTCATCTTTGCCGGCGTGACGACCGAAGTCTGCGTGCAGACCACGATGCGTGAGGCCAACGATCGCGGTTATGAATGCCTGGTCGCCGAGGATGCGACGGAAAGCTACTTTTCCGAATTCAAGGCGGCCGCGCTCGCCATGATCAGGGCGCAAGGTGCAATCGTCGGCTGGACGGCGACCACCGACCAGGTCCTCGAGGGAATTGCGAATGCCTAATCTTGTCTTCGCCGGCCTCATCGATGGCGGCTGGCGCGATCTGGCGTTCGAGCCTTTCCGCGACGGCGTTATGGTGCACTGGCTTCTCAAAGGCGGGCTGCTCGAACCGTCCGTCGCGATCCTCAAATACCAGCCCGGCGCCGGTGTGCCGCGCCACCGCCATGCCGGGCTGGAAACCATCGTCGTGCTGGACGGCACCCAGAGCGACGAGAACGGCGACTATCCTGCGGGCAGCGTGATCCTCAACCCGATCGGCACCGAGCATTCGGTGTGGACGAAAGGTGGTTGCGTTGTGCTGATCCAATGGAACCTGCCGGTGATCATTCTGGGGGAGACCAAATGAACGACATCCGCTTCGACATCGGCAGCCTGCACGCAGCCTACCAGGCCGGCATTGGCATGGCCGAGGTGATCGATACAATCCACGCCCGCATCAAAGTGGCGGATGATCCGGGCATCTTCATCCATCTTGCGGCCAGGGCGGAACTGCTTGCGGATGCCGAGGCGCTCGGCCCGTTCGATCCGGCGGCAAAACCGCTCTGGGGCATCCCCTTTGCCGTCAAGGACAATATCGACGTCGCCGGCATGCCGACCACGGCCGCCTGCGCCGAATATACCTACTGGCCCGACAAGGATGCCACCGTGGTGGCGCGGCTGAAAGAGGCCGGCGCGCTGGTCGTCGGCAAGACCAATCTCGACCAGTTCGCCACCGGGCTCGTCGGCGTGCGCACGCCCTGGCCGATCCCGAGGAATGCGATCGACGAAAAACTGGTGCCGGGCGGCTCCTCCTCCGGTTCCGCGGTGGCGACGGCGCGCGGCATCGTCTCCTTCGCGCTCGGCACCGACACTGCCGGCTCGGGCCGCATTCCGGCCGGCCTCAACAACATTGTCGGGCTGAAGCCGACGGTCGGCGCGCTGTCTGCGACCGGCGTCGTGCCGGCATGCCGCACGCTCGATTGTGTCTCGGTCTTCGCGTTGACGGTCGACGACGCCTATGCAGTGTTCTCGGTCGCCGCGGCGCACGATGTTGCCGATCCCTATTCGCGCGACGTCGCCGTCCAGCCGCTCGCCGCCCGCCCGCCAGTGCTGAACATCGGCATCCCGGCAAAGGCCGACCTGAAATTCTTCGGCGACGCTTCGATGCAGGCCGGCTTCGAGGCTGCCCGCGCCGCGCTGGAGGCGCTCGGCGCCAGGTTTGTCGAAATCCCGTTCGGCGACTTCTACGCCACCGCCGACCTGCTCTATGAAGGCGCCTGGGTGGCCGAGCGTTATGCGGCGATCCGCGATTTCTTCGAGGCGAATGAAGCAGCGCTCCATCCGGTGACGCGCAAGATCATCGGTGGCGCCAGGAACCTTTCGGCCGCCGATGCCTTCCGCGGCCTCTATGCCTTGCAGGCCTGCAAGGCACGGCTCGCTCCGGTTATCGCCTCCGTCGATCTGTTTTGCGTGCCGACCGCCCCTACCCACTACACCGTCGACGCCGTGCTCGCCGATCCGGTCGTGACCAACAGCCGGCTGGGCACCTACACCAATTTCGTCAATCTGCTCGACATGTGCGGCATCGCCGTGCCGGCCGGCACGCGCGACGACGGCCTGCCGATGAGCGTGACCCTGCTTGCGGCCGCCGGGCGGGACGGTCTCGTCGCGGCGGTTGCGCGCGACCTCCACGCCGCGAGCGGCCACACCCTCGGTGCGACTGGATGGCAGTCGCGCGCGCAGCCTGTCGGCGCATCGGCCGAAGATGGCATGATCGAACTGGTGGTGGTCGGCGCGCATCTTTCAGGAATGCCGCTCAATGGTCAATTGAAGGAGGCCGGCGCACGCTTCTGCAGGTCGGCGCGGACGGCTCCTTCCTATAAGCTCTATGAACTCGCCGGCCAGACCCCGCCCAAGCCCGGGCTTGTCCGGGTCGGCAACGGCGGCACGGCCATCGAGATCGAGGTGTGGCGCCTTTGCGCCGACGCCTTCGGCCGTTTCGTCGCAGCCATCCCGCCACCGCTCGGCATCGGCACCATCGAGCTCGACGACGGCACGTCGGCGAAGGGTTTTCTGGCAGAGAGCGCCGGCCTGTCGGCAGCGACGGACATCTCGACCTATGGCGGCTGGCGCAGCTACGTCGCCAGGGCGAGCGAGATTCAACGGCAATTGGAGAGCATTCCCTCCAACTGACCGACAGATCTCGTGGACCGCCGGACGGCTTGCAAGCCATTCGAAGCATGTTTCCCTGGTCCGCGTCGGGCCAGTTCGAACCGCTCCACGGCACGCATGATGCCGCGCAGCTCGGCGGGTCTCGACGTGGGATAGCGCACAGTCGCAATGAAGCGATTGGGGAGGCGGACGCGCTCTCCCTTGCGGCGGCGCGCGTTAACCGTCTATCGTGCGCCTTCAATGCCACTTGAATGTATCGCTGCGGCGGATAGAGCGACGAAAAGATTTCAGGACGAATGAAGTAACGCATAGCCAATGGCCGACAAATCGCAATTCGGACTTATTGCCGTCGAAACCGTTCCGCTGCATGAGAAAGTCTATCTGGAGCTCGTGCGGGCCCTTATGTCGGGCCAGCTGCAGCCCGGCCAGAAGCTGACCTCGCGCAAGCTCGCCAAGGAGCTCGGCACCAGCGACATGCCGGTGCGCAGCGCCTTCACACGGCTGCAGGCGCTCAGGGCGCTGAGCCCGATGCCGAATGGCAGCGTCGAGGTGCCGCTGATCTCCGCCGAGCGCTTTTCGCAATTGACCGCGGTGCGCACGATCCTGGAAGGCACGGCGACCGAGCTGGCGACAAAACGCATCAACGGCAACAATCTGCGCGCCATCCGGCGTCATTGCACCGAGCTCACCCAGGCCGCGCGCAGCGGCGATATCGAAAACTATCTGGGCAAGAACCACGACTTCAAATTCTCGATCTATCGCCACTGCGGCAACGAGCAGATGATCTTCCTGATCGAGACGGTGTGGATGCAGGTCGGGCCGTTCTTGAGGAATCTGCGCATCGGCTTCGAGGACGACCTCGCCGGCATTCTGGGCATCGACTACCATGAGGAGGTCGTAGCGGCGATCGAAGCCGGCGACGGCGAAAGGGCGCGTACCGCGATTGTGCGTGACATCGATGAGGGCGCGACCCACATCCTCGGGCAAGTGAAATTTCCCGAACTGCGCCAGTAGCTGCCGCGCGCCGAATCCAGCTTGGCTTTCGCTAGCCATGTCGCTATGTTGCGATCGCAGATCGCGAAAAACGGACCTGAAATGCCGCCCGATATCCCAGCTAGTGACTTGAAAAAATGAAGAAAAGCCATTCGGCACAAGCCGAAATGGCCTTCATAAACTCGCAAGTTGAAAATTGGATATCGTAGCCGGCAGGCTACAGCGCCACAAAATCAGGGGCTGGAAATTGAGCGATGCAATCGCGGACGTTTTGAATTGGCTTGAAAGCAGGAAGGACATCCAGAGCCTGCGGGCGGCGGTGTGCGACCTGAACGGCATCATGCGCGGCAAGCGCATTCCGGTCGAGCAGGCGCGCAAGGCGCTCGAAGGCAAGCTGCGCATGCCCTATTCGGCCATCGGCCTCGACATCTGGGGCGAGGACATCGAAGGCAACGCCCAGGTGTTCTCGACTGGAGACGCCGACGGGCTTTGCCACTGGACCGGGCGCGGCATACTGCCCGTCGACTGGACGGCCCATCCGACGGCGCTTCTGCCGCTCTGGCTGGCGGACGACAGCGGCGCGCCCTATCTCGGCGACCCACGCCGCGCGCTGGCCCGCATCCTCGACCGCTATGCCGCGCTTGGCCTGACGCCGGTCACCGCGACCGAGCTCGAATTCTACCTCGTCGACCCGACATCGCAGCGGCCGGTCGGTCCCGTGTCGCCGGTCACCGGGCGGCGCCTAGATTCCGACGCAGCACTTTCGATCGACGAGGTCGACGATTTCGAGGCCTTTATCCACGATATCTACGAAGCCTGCCGCATGCAGGACATTCCGGTCGACACCGCGATCGCCGAGAACGGCGTCGGCCAGTTCGAGATCAACCTGAACCATGTACCCGATGCCTTGCGCGCTGCGGACGATGCGGTGCTCTTCAAGCGCACGGTCAAGGGCATTGCCCGCAAGCATGGCTTCGCCGCCTGCTTCATGGCCAAGCCCTATGGCGAACGCGCCGGCAACGGGTTTCACGTTCATTTCAGCGTGCTCGACAAGGACGGTCGCAACATCTTCGACGACGGCTCGGACCAGGGTTCCGACACCATGCGCCATGCCGTCGGCGGCCTGCTTGCGGCGATGGCGCAAAGCACGCTGGTGTTCGCGCCGCATTTCAATTCCTACCGCCGGCTGCGGCCGCGATCCTATGCGCCGACCGCCGTCGCCTGGGGCTACGAAAACCGCATGGTGGCCATACGCATTCCGGGCGGGCCGTCGGCCGCGCACCGCATCGAGCACCGCGTCTCCGGCGCCGATGCCAATCCCTATCTGGTGCTGGCAGCGATCCTCGGCGCGGCACTGATCGGCATCGAGCGGCAGCTGTCGCCCGGCGAGCCGACCGGCGGCGAAGGCCAGGGGCTGACGCTCGCCAAGCTGCCGCCGGACTGGGCTTCGGCGATCGCCGCCTTCGAGGCCGGTCCGCGCGTTGCAGAGATCTTCCCAGCCGTGCTGTGCAACGCTTTTGTCGCCTGCAAGCGCCAGGAGTTGAACACCTTCGCGCTCAACGTCAGCGACTTCGAGATCGAGACCTATCTCGAGAGCGTTTGAGGTTAATGCATGTCGCCCAAAAGTGCGCAGCGGTTTTGGGAGAACGACATGCATCAAACAAGGGCTTAAAGCGCTGCGCTGGAACCCGGCGCGTCGTCGAGGCGCCGCCGGTGATGTCGGCGGCCTTGATCGGGGCGCTATCCCTTGAACGCCGGCAGCGTCAGGCCTTTGACGCCGACGTCGAGCGCAAACAGCCCGCCCGGATGCTTCTGGCCGACGAAATGGCTCGCGGGAGAACTCCCCGTTGCTACCAAAGGCCGGCCGGTTCCATACGATTGCCGTGTCAAGAGCAGAGCCTGTGGGAACAACCAATCGCGCAGGCGGTTCTTCATGGACATGAAGAGCATGATGCCGAAAAGTGTGAAGCGGTTTTCCGACGACATCATGCTCTATCTCTTTGATTTAGAGACGGATTCAGATTTCACGTCGAACAGACCTGAAATCATCCGGCTCTAGGGAAGCCGTTGGAGAGTAAAATGGAACCGCGCAACAAACGAGCCGCCCAGAAAGATCAGGCCGAAGCTCCGACCATAGAACAACAGGACTGGGATGGCCTCGAGGGCACTAAGGTTCTTCCGGATAGTGTCGCCGTCGAGAATGGCGCGGCGGACGAAACGGAGGTGGAGCTTCCGGAAGAAAACGACGACAACGCTTATCAAAACAGCGACGAAGCCTTGCCTGACGATGAGGAGGAGCGGGTTCTGTCTCGCGACCCCTCGAAGGAAGGCAGCCGTTTCGACGAAGTGTGACGTCCCCGGTTCGCCTGCCGTCCCGGAGCTCCAGCAGCGCAGGCTCGAGCTTGAGGGTGCTGGCGGATCGACGGGCTTTAATGCCGGCGCCCGTGCTCCGTCAAATGGTATCTTGTATCGATCGCGTACAAACTCGTTGAAGAAGCGCCCTTTCGAGGACGATGCCCTGAACGCGGCGTAGGTTTCCGGCTCGACATCCTCGTAATCGTAACGGTCGCCGCTCGGGACAAACCACACCGAAAGCGTTCTTGTCGGCGCATCATAGTGGAACTTGCGGATGGCAGTGGACGGCATACGCGGCATTCCTGCTTGCTGAGCCGTAATTCCTGGCATGCCACGAGGTTCCGCCCTGCCGTGGAGTCCAAGGTGAAAGGCTTGCGAAATTGCGTGCAGCTTCCGGCTTCGCCGCAAAACGGATGCTAGTCGCGAGACGATCGCGATCGTGGCGGCCTATGAGCTTGGCGCCGCTGCTGTCACCCGCCACACCGTGTTGCCAACATCATCGGCAATCAGCAACGCCCCGGACTTATCAACGGCCACCCCGACTGGCCGTCCCCGCGCCTCACCCTTGTCGTCGAGGAAGCCGGTGACGACGTCCTGCGCCATTCCGTTCGGATGCCCGCCGCTGAACGGCACGAACACAACCTTGTAGCCGTTGAAACGGTCGCGGTCCCAACTGCCGTGTTCGCCGACAAAGGCGCCGCCGCGATAGGATTGCGGCAGGCTGCTCGCGGTGTAGAAGGCAAGCCCGAGCGGTGCGACATGCGAACTCAGCGCGTAATCCGGCGGGATGGCTTTCGCCACCATGTCCGGCTGTTGCGGCATGACGCGCGGATCGACATGCTGTCCGTAATAGCTGTAGGGCCAGCCATAGAAGGCGCCGTCCTTCACCGATGTCATGTAGTCGGGCACCAGGTTCGGCCCGAGCTCGTCACGTTCGTTGACCACGGTCCAGAGCGCCTTGCTCTCCGGCTCGAACGACAGGCCGTTCGGATTGCGCAGCCCGCTGGCGAAGATGCGCGAACGGCCGGTGGCGCGGTCGACCTCCCAGATCGCGGCGCGATCCTTCTCGGCCTGGATGCCGTTTTCGGTGATGTTGCTGTTCGAGCCGACGCCGACATAGAGCAGCGAGCCGTCTGGGCTCGCGACAAGGCTCTTCGTCCAGTGGTGATCGATAGGCCCGCCCGGCAGCTCCGTCAGCACCTTGCCGGGCGCCGTGATCTTGGTGTCACCCGGCTTATATGGATAGCGTACGATTGCATCGGTGTTGGCCACGTAAAGATCGTTGCCGACAAGCGCCACGCCGAAGGGCGAGCTCAGATGATCGAGGAACACGCCCTGGTAGTCCGGCTTGCCGTCACCATTTGTGTCGCGCAGCAGCGTGATGCGGTTGCTCGGCCCGGTGTCGCCGCCTGATGTGACCCAGTCTTCGACCCAGCCCATGACGATGTCCTTCGGCCGCTTGGGGGACGCTTCAGGAGGCGCTGTCGATTCGACCACCAGTATGTCGTCATTGGGCAGCACATAGATCGAGCGCGGATGCTGCAGACCTTTTGCCATCGCCTGGATCTGCAGGCCCTGCGCGACGGTCGGCTTCTCGTCGTTCTTCCAGCCAACCACCGACGCCAGGTGCATCGGCGGGAAAAGATACTGATTGATTTCAGGCAGTTTCGGATTTGGCCCGATCTGCGTGCTCGCGTCGGTGTTGTCGTCGCTGCACCCGGCGGAAGCAAGCGCCGTCGCGCACATCAGCGCAGCGCCCGTGATTTTGACCGCGCTATCAAGTCGTTTCATCAGCCACTCCTACATGATGGCGATAGACCAACCCCCAGCCGAGCCAGCCGGTGAAAATCAGGATCACGACCACCAGCGCCGACAGGATCAGTCCGGTCGGCACGACCGACGTCCACGCGTCGCGCGTGTGGATCAGCATGTTGACGAAGGCCAGCACCAGGGCGACGAGATTGCCTGCCATATGCAGCCAAGCGGTCGGCTGCTTACGAATTCTGCGGCCCCAGAGGAAGTCGATCAGCCCCGCGATCGCCGCCAGAATGCCGACGATGACACCGACCGTAACCAGCCAGGCCGAGAAATTGGCCCAGGTCATCTCGGCGGTTCGCCAATAGACAATATCGGCAAGCAAGGTTCCGACGAAACAGGCGATCGGAATGGTGACCAACATTGGATGAATGGGATGGCCGGCTATTCTTGCCGTTGACTGGGGATTTTCCATGCGGAAGCTCCTTTCCGCGCTGCGGTTGAAACTCAACAACGCGCAGAGGCGAATGTTCCGGCGGAAAACCTTGCGCTCACCAGAAGGTGAACCGCGAGGACCACGACTCGATCGACGCTCCCCGGCGGTATCGAGATCGATGGTACGATTCCATACGAAAACCGCTCAGCCGGTAAGGAGACGATAGCTCTGTGACCTCGTTCGGGCCTTGGTTTGGGCATCTCCAAAGTTGGCTGGAGCGCAATCGCCGGTATGGCCAAGCCTGCGGAACCATCGCTCAGCATAAGGGTTTCTTCAAATCTCCATCGAGAGGATGAAGAGACGGACCATGCGGAGGCGGCGACATGAGTAGCAGCGCGGCCGGCGAACCATATCGATACGGATCGCACCGTGAAGCAGCGCAACGCAGATGTCGCGGAGAGCCATCATGACCGAAGCCGCCGTTCGCAACTTCACCATCAACTTCGGACCCCAGCATCCCTCTGCCCATGGCGTTCTACGGTTGGTGCTCGAACTGGAAGGCGAGATCGTCGAACGCGCCGATCCGCATATCGGGCTGCTCCATCGCGGCACCGAGAAACTGATCGAATACAAGAACTACCTCCAGGCGCTGCCCTATTTCGATCGGCTCGATTATGTCGCGCCGATGAACCAGGAGCATGCGTTCTGCCTCGCCGCCGAAAGACTGCTCGAAATAACGGTTCCCAGGCGCGGGCAGCTTATCCGCGTTCTGTTTTGCGAGATCGGCCGGCTTCTGTCGCATCTCCTCAACGTCACGACGCAGGCCATGGATATCGGCGCGCTGACCCCGCCGCTTTGGGGATTTGCGGAGCGCGAGAAACTGATGGTTTTCTACGAGCGCGCCTCCGGCGCCCGCATGCACGCGAATTATTTCAGGATCGGTGGCGTGCACCAGGATCTGCCTCCGGAGCTTCTGGACGATATCGAGGCCTTCTGTGACCCGTTCCTCAAGGTCTGCGACAACCTCGACGATTTGCTCACCGGGAGCCGCATTTTTAAGCAGCGCAATGTCGATGTCGGCGTAATCGGGTTGGATGATGCCTGGGCCTGGGGCTTTTCCGGCGTGATGGTGCGCGGGTCGGGCGCCGCATGGGATCTGCGCAAGGCGCAGCCATACGAGTGTTACCCGGACATGGATTTCGACATTCCCGTCGGCAAGAACGGAGACTGCTATGACCGCTATCTCGTTCGCATGGAGGAAATGCGCCAGTCGGTGCGGATCATGAAGCAATGCGTGGAAAAACTGCGGTCGCCGCAGGGCCAGGGGCCGGTGGCGGTTCCGAACCGGAAGATCACGCCGCCGCCGCGAGCCACCATGAAACGGTCGATGGAAGCGACCATCCAGCATTTCAAACTTTACACCGAGGGGCACCGTGTGCCGGCCGGAGAGGTCTACGCTGCCGTCGAGGCGCCGAAGGGGGAGTTCGGCGTTTATCTGGTTTCAGACGGGGGCAATGTCCCTTATCGGTGCAAGATACGCGCGCCGTCCTTTGCCCATTTGCAGGCGATGGATCTTCTGTCTCGAGGCCACATGATCGCCGACGTTGCCGCGATCATCGGATCGCTCGATATCGTGTTTGGCGAGATCGATCGCTGACCGGTGCGCGGATCACATGCCCTTGTCGAAGTCGATGACTTCGCCCGTGTGGCGCATCATACGGCGAAAGCTCATCGAGATATGGGCGCGCCTTATATGGCCGATCGATTCCCAATCGCCGATCTCGGCTGCGGCGAGCACTTCCTCCATTTCGCGGCGGAAGGCGGTGAATTCTTCGACAAGGCCGAGCTGCGGCATCATCTTCAGGACGACGCGCGCGACCTGGAAATACAGGCGCTCGCTGATCTCGCGCAGCGGCTGGTTGCCGGTCATCGCGGTGAGTTCGTAGAAGAAATCCATGTTGAGGCGAAGGAAGGCGCGCTGGTCGGGGTTGAGGATATCGGAATCACAGCGCTTGATGAGCGCTCTGATCCGATCGAGATCCTCCGCCGTGCGCGGGATTGGCGAAAGCTTGCCGACGAGCAGCGCCAGTTCCAGTCTCAGGTGGTAGACCTGCTGCAATTCCTCGATATCGACGTCCGTGACGATCGTGCCGACGCCGTGTACGGATTGGACGAGACCCTCGGATTCCAATCGCGCCAAGACACGCCGGACCGGGGTCCGGCTGATCTCAAATTCCTGGGCCAGCTCTTCCTCGGAGAGGTGGCTTCCCGGAGCATAGTCCAACAGGCAGATGCGGTCGCGCAAGATCCGGTAAATGCGCTCGAACCGCTCGCGCGCCGAAAGCGGGCGCGGCTGCGGGTCGGCCGTTGCTATTGGCGCGGCATCTGTCTCAAGCGTCATCCAGCCTCCAGGACAGCATGCAGGAACTGCCGCGTCCGCTCGTTCTTGGGCGCTCCGAACAGTTCGCCTGGCGGTCCCTGCTCGCAGATCTTGCCCTGGTAGAAGAAGCAAACGCGATCGGAAAACTCTTTGGCGAAACCCATTTGATGAGTGACCATCAGCATGGTCAGATCATGCTCGCGCCCGATCTGCCTTATCACCTGCAGCACTTCGCCGACAAGCTCCGGGTCGAGCGCGGACGTGACCTCGTCGAACAGCATGATCTTGGGCCGCATGGCCAGTGCCCTGGCAATGGCGACGCGCTGCTGCTGGCCACCGGAAAGTTGCGACGGATAATGGTCCTTCTTCTGGGCCAGCCCCACCAGTTCCAGGAGTTCGGCCGCCCGTGCCTCGGCGTCCGCCCGCTTCATACCAAGCACCGTCATCGGCGCTTCGATGCAGTTCGCCATCGCCGTCATGTGCGGGAAGAGATTGAAGGATTGGAACACCATGCCGATCTTCGCGCGGATGCGGCGAATATGCGCCAGGTCGGCGGGAACGAGCGTGCCGTTCTTCTTCATGTGGGTGAGCGGCTCGCCTTCGACCCAGATGACGCCGTCATTGATCGTCTCCAGCGTCATCAGCATGCGCAGCACTGTCGTCTTGCCGGAGCCGGACGGACCGATGACGGAGACCTTCTCGCCACGTGCGATTTCGAGATCGAGCCCGTCGAGAACGGTCAGCGCGCCATAGCGTTTCGAAACGTTCTCGAAGCGGACCATCGGTTGTTCCGTCATCGCATGGTCCTCCGGTTGAGCAGGCGTTCGAGAGCGCGGATGAGCACGGCTGAAACCAGGCTCATGGCAAGGAAGAACAGGCCGACCAATGTGATCGGCTCGGTGTAACGGAATGTCTCGGAGCCGATGATCTTGGCTGTCTGCATCAGCTCCATCACGGCGATCGCGGAAAGCAGCGGCGTCTCCTTGAACAGGGCGACGAGGTAGTTGCCCAGCGCCGGAACGATCGGCGGGATCGCCTGCGGGATGATGATGTCGCGAAACGTCGTCCAGGCCGACAGATTGAGCGCGATCGAGGCTTCCCACTGGCCGCGATGGATATTGTCGAAACCGGCCCGGTAGACCTCGGAGCAATAGGCGGCATAGTGGATGCCGATGGCGAGCACACCGGCGGTGAAGGCGTCGAGCACGAGGCCGAATTTCGGGAAGACGAAGTAGATGAAGAATATCTGGATGAGCAGCGGTGTCGATCGGATCAGCTCGACCAGCACCGAAATCGTCCAGCCGGTTCGCGGCACGGCGATGCGGACGACCGCCAGCACCAGGCCGAGGGTAGCGGCGAGCACGAAGCCGATCAGCGTCGCCTCGATGGAGACGATTGCCGCATGCGCCAGCACCGGCAGGATCTCGAGGGTGAAGCTCCAGTCCCAGATCATGCCGCCCTCCCCCGCGCCAGACCTGCCGATGCGCGCCTTTCGAGCAGACGCATGCCAATGGTGAGGACCAGCGACATCGCGAGATACATCAGCAGCACGAGCGTGAAGATCGGAATTGTCTTGAACGTATTCTGGTTCATCTGCTGCGCTTTGAAGGCGAGATCGGAGAGCGTGATCAGCGAGACCAGCGACGTCGATTTGAGAAGCTCGATGAACAGGTTCCCCCAAGGCGGGATCATGGCGACGAAAGCCTGCGGCAGGATCACTCGTCGCAGCATCTGGCCACGGCTCATGTTCAACGCCGTGCATCCCTCCCACTGGCCGCGATTAACCGACAGGATCGCGCCGCGCACCACTTCCGACCCGTAGGCGCCGACATTCAGCCCGAGCGCCAGCACGGCCACCGGGAATGGATCGAGCGAGACGCCGAATTGCGGCAATACGAAAAACAGCCAGAACAGCTGGACCAGCGCCGAAGTGCCACGGAAGATCTCGACATAGACCGTGGCCAGCCACCTCAGCGGTGCCGGACCATAAAGCCGGGCGAGTGCTGCAAGCACACCCATGACGACGGCAAGCAGCGCGCCGAGCACGGCGATCTCGGCCGTCAACGCCGCGCCCTGCAGCAGGCCCGGCATGAACAGGCTGTAGCTTGGCTGCGTCGCCAGGATACCGATGATGACGAGCGCGGCCGCCAGCATCGCAACAAGCGTGCGGATTCCCATCTGCGTCTCCGAAAAAGGGGCGGCGCCGTGGCGCCGCCCAGCAGTTGGGACCCTATTTGCCGGCGCAGAGCTCGGCGGTGGTCTTGTTCGGCAGGTAGTCCTTGCCGAAACCGAGCGGCTCGACCAGGGCGATATGCTCCGGTGTGCCGAGGAATTTCTTCAGCTCGGCGTTGAAAGCCTCTTGCAGATCGGTGTCTTCCTTGCGGAAGCCGAAGCCGCCATGTCCCTTCACCGACTTGCCGTTAACCTCGCCGAACGGCTTGGTCGTTTCGACGCCGTCGGCCTTCTTGGCCATGTCGGCGATCGAAAGCGCCGTCAGCGCGGCGGCGTCGGCGCGGCCGGCCTGGACGGCCGCGACCAAGCTGGACTGGTCAGGCAGGGTGACGATCTGCCCGGCGTCCACGCCCGCATCCTTGGCGAACCCGCCTTCGACGGCGCCGGCCATCACGGCAAGCTTGAGATCCGGCTTCTCCTTGAAGCTGGAAAAGTCCTTCACGCCTTTCGGGTTGCCTTTTGCCACCAACATCGCCTCGCCGATGCCGTAGGAAGGCTCAGAGTAGTTGATCTCGGCGCAGCGCTTCGGAGTGATGAACATGCCGGCGGCGATGATGTCGAAGCGGCCGGCCTTGAGACCCGGAATGAGAGAGCCGAATTCGGTCAGCACCCCGTCAACCTGCGGGATGCCCATCTTGGCGAGCACCGCCTTGGCGACTTCAGGGGCCTCGCCGGTCAGCTTGCCATCAGGCGTGGCGTAGCCGAAAGGCGCCTCGTTGGCGAAGCCGACGCGGATGTAGCCGTCCTTCTTGGCTCGTTCGAGCGTGGTCTCCGCATGAGCGGGCAGCGACGTGAGCGAAGTCGCCGCAAGCGCAAGACAGGCGGCCGCCTTCACGACGATGCGGCGCGATATCGATGATTTCAGCATGCTTTTCTCCCATTGAACAACTGATGACGGTTCCCAGCGCAGCGGCCTTCTTCGAGACTGAAACGCGCTTGACCAGACGTATACAACTGCCCTAGAGATTGTGCAAGTCGAGACACGCCAACCTTTGAAAATTCGAAGGCTGCAGGGCGGACTACCGTCGAGTTGTGCACAATTTAAGCAATTTACCCGTCGCCAGGGGCGGACGACATATCCAGAAGGCAGGGGCATTCCAGGTGACGAGCGCCGACCATTCCGGAACATTCACGCAGGCGGAATATGCGCGGCGCCTGGCCGGCGTGAAGGCACGCATGGAAAAGGCAGGCTTCGACCTTATCGTTTGCCAGGATCCCGCCAACATGTGCTGGCTGACCGGCTATGACGGATGGTCGTTCTACGTTCCGCAATGTGTTCTGGTCCATCTCGAGGAGGATCGGCCGATCTGGTTCGGCAGGGCCCAGGATGCCAGGAGCGCACGCCTGACCACCGGCCTGCCGGAGAACAACATCGTGCCGTTCTCGGAACGGCTGGTGCAGCAGCCGGTCGAGCATCCCTATGATGAGCTCGCCCAACTGATCCGCTCGCGCGGCTGGGCAACGGCCAGTATCGGCGTCGAGATGGACGCGCATTACTATACGGCGCGCTGTCACGCCCATCTCACCCAGGGACTGCCCGACGCGGGCTTCGCCAATAACCATGATCTCGTCAACTGGGCGCGGCTGGTCAAATCCGAAGCCGAGCTGGCGCTGATCCGCGAAGCCGGCGCGATCTGCACCCATGCCATGAACCGCGCCATCGAAAAGATGCGGCCCGGTGTGCCGCAGAACCACGTCATCGCCGAGATCTATCACGCGCAGATCATGGGTGTGCCCGGAGCCGGCGGCGACTATGCCGCGATCTGTCCGTTGATGCCGGTTGGCGAGGGCACCAGCACACCGCATCTGACATGGTCCGATGCGCCGCTGCCGGACAGCGGCCTCGCCATCCTAGAGATCGCCGGCGTGCGTCGCCGCTATCATGCGGCGCTGACGCGCACGGTACATTTCGGCAAGCCGCCGCAGGCGATCCTCGACATGGCCAAGGCAATCGTCGAAGGCGTCGACGCCGGTCTCGAGACGGCGCGACCCGGCAACACCGCCGAAGAAGTCGAAGCCGCCTGGCAAGCTGTCTTGCGCAAGAACGGGCTGAAGAAGGAAAGCCGCGTCGGCTATCCGGTCGGGCTCGCCTACCCGCCCGATTGGGGCGAGCGTACCGCAAGCCTTCGTCCCGGCGACACCACCGAGATGCAGCCGGGAATGTGCTTCCACTTCATGGCCGGCGTTTGGCTCGACGATTTCGGCGTCGCCATCTCGGAATCCTTCGTGGTCACCGAGCGCGGCGGGAAACGCCTCTGCGACGTGGCGCGCGAACTCATCGTCATCAACTGATCGCCGGCCCAAGGACCGGCAATTTCAAGGACACCGCAATGGACCGCAATCCCTTTTCCGAAGCCGAAATCGCTGGCCGTCTTGCCAGGCTTCGCACGCTACTGGCCGAGCGCGAACTCGACGCCGCGGTCTTCGCTTCGCCGGAGAACGTCTTCTACCTCACCGGGCTCGATCACTGGGGATATTTTGCCCCTCACCTTTTGATCGTCCCGCTTGAGGGCAAGCCGGTCCTGGTTACCCGTTCGATGGAAAGGGTGACGATCGAGAAGCAGGTGACGGCAGCGACGTTCCGCGGCCATTCCGACAGCGAAACGGCTGCGGATCTTGCCGCGCGGGTCCTTGCCGAACTCGGCCTGACCGGCAAGCGGATCGGCCTCGAATACTGGACGGCCGGCCTCAGCCACGGGCTTGCCGTGGCACTGCAGGCGCAGGCGGATGCCAAATGGAGCGACGTTTCCGGTCTGGTCGACAGCATGCGGCGGGTGAAGAGCGCCGAGGAACAGGCGCTGATGCGCCGCGCCGCCAAGGTGACCGACGCCGCCGCCAGCGCCGCAATCGCGGCGATCTCGGACGGCGCCACCGAACAAGAGGTCGCCGCCCAATGCGTCTCCGCGATGATCCGCGCCGGCGGCCATGCGCCGGGCTTCGGCCCGTTCATCCGCCCGGCCGCGCGCCTGGGCGAAGAGCACACGACATGGGGCGACGGAATCTATCGCAAGGGCGAGCCGGTCTTCGTCGAATTGTCCGGCTGCATCTCGCGCTATCACGCGCCGCTCGGCCGGCTGGTTCGCATCGGCCACATCAGCGACGAGGACGCCGCGATGGCGCAAGTGACCGCCAGGGCGTTCGACGCGGTCGTCAAGGCGCTGCGGCCCGGTGCCAGGGCGCGCGATGTCTACGCCGCCTGGCAGGCCGTCGCCGACGAGGCCGGCCTTTCCCACTATCGCCGCCACCATTGCGGCTATCTGGTCGGCGCCGGCCAGCCGCCATCGTGGACCGGCGGCAATTCGGTGACCGGCTTGAGGCACGATTCCGATCTCGAGATCGAGACGGGGATGAGCTTCCACATCCTGTCCTGGCTGATGGGCACCGGTCGTGGCGACGACTTCGTCTCCAACACCGTGCTGTTGACCGAAGCGGGCGCGGAAGTGCTGACCCGCACGCCGGCCGGCCCGATCGTTCGATAGGCCCGCACGCATGGCGCGCTACTCGGCATTCTCGATTTTCCGCAATGCGCTGTCGGGCCAGAAGAGCTGGCAGCGCGCCTGGCGGGCGGCGGAGCCCAAACCCTCCTACGACGTGATCGTCATCGGCGGTGGCGGACATGGCCTCGCCACCGCTTTCTACCTCGCGGAGAACCATGGCATCCGCAATGTCGCCGTGCTCGAAAAAGGCTATGTCGGCGGCGGCAATGTCGGGCGCAACACCACCGTCATCCGCTCCAACTACCTGCTCGACGGCAACACCCAGTTCTACGAATTCTCGATGAAGCTGTGGGAGGGCATGTCGCAGGCGCTGAACTTCAACGTCATGTTCTCGCAGCGCGGCCAGCTCGTGACGGCGCATTCGGCCGACCAACTCGACGGCTTCAGCCACCGCGCCAACGTCATGCGGCTGAACGGCATCGATGCCGACATCCTCGATCGCGAAGAGGTGCGCCGTCTGGTGCCCTATCTCGATTTCTCCGACACGGCCCGCTTTCCGATCCATGGCGCCATCTTCCAGGGCCGCGCGGGCACGGCGAGGCACGACGCCGTCGCCTGGGGCTATGCGCGCGCGGCCGACGGCCATGGCGTCGACATCATCCAGAACTGCGAGGTGACCGGCTTTGTCCGCGACGGCGAGCGGATTGTCGGTGTCGAGACGACGAAGGGCCGGATCGGCGCCGGCAAGGTCGGCCTCGCCGTTGCCGGCCATACATCCATCCTCGGCGCCAAGGCCGGCCTTGAGCTGCCGATCGAAAGCCATGTCCTGCAAGCCTTCGTCACCGAGCCGCTGAAGCCGCTGGTCGACCATGTCGTCGCCTATGGCGCCGATCATTTCTACGTCAGTCAGTCGGACAAGGGCGGGCTGGTCTTCGGCGGCAATCTCGACGGCTATAATTCCTATGCCCAGCGCGGCAATCTCGGTGTCGTGCGCGAGGTGGCGGAGGCGGCGATCGCCTTGATGCCATGCATCTCGCGCATCCGCCTCCTGCGTCATTGGGGCGGCGTCATGGACATGACGCCCGACGCCAGCCCGATCATTTGCCCGACGCCGATCGACGGCCTCTATCTCAACGGCGGCTGGTGCTATGGCGGCTTCAAGGCGACGCCGGCTTCCGGCTGGTGCTTCGCCCACACCATCGCGACCGGCAAGCCGCATCCGTTGATCGCGGCCTATGGGCTCGACCGTTTCCGGACCGGCCGCACGCTCGACGAGGCTGGCGTCGGCCCCTCCGCCTGGCTGCAATAGGAGGCGATGAGGAAAATGCTGCGCATCGAATGCCCCTGCTGCGGCCCGCGCGACCATGACGAGTTCCGCTATGGTGGCGACGCCTCCGTCACGCGTCCGGCCCATGACGACCCGGATCCGGAGGCCTGGTACGCCTACGTCTACGTCCGCAAGAACCCGGCCGGCCTCCACCGCGAATTCTGGCAGCACGTGATCGGCTGCCGCCAGTGGCTGGTGGTCGAGCGTGACACGCGCAACCACGTCATCTCTTCGGTCGCCTTCGCCAGGACATCGCAAGCATGAACGCCCACAACAAGCGACTGCCGGGCGGCGGCCGCATCGACCGCTCCCGCTCCATCGAATTCAGCTTCGACGGCCGAAAACTGGCTGGATATCGCGGCGACACGCTTGCCTCCGCGCTGCTCGCCAACGGCGTCACGCTGGTTGGGCGCAGCTTCAAATACCATCGCCCGCGCGGTATTCTCTCCGCCGGGCCGGAAGAGCCGAACGCGCTGGTGACGCTCGGGTCTGGCGGCAGGCGCGAGCCGAACCTGCCGGCGACGACACTGGAACTTCACGACGGCATGGTCATGGAAAGCCAGAACCGCTGGCCATCGCTTGCCTTTGATGTGCAAAGCCTCAACGGGCTTTTTGGTCCGTTCCTCTCGGCCGGTTTCTACTACAAGACCTTCATGGGCCCGACACGGCGCGCCTGGATGTTTTACGAGCACTTCATCCGCAAAGCCGCAGGCCTCGGCAGGGCCGGCACCGACCCGGATCCCGACCGCTACGAAGTCCGCCATGCGTTCGCCGATGTCGCGGTCATCGGTAGTGGCTCGGCGGGCCTGTCGGCGGCGCGCGCCGCTGCCGCGGCCGGCGCGCGGGTCGCGCTCATCGAGCAGGATTTCCTGCTTGGCGGCCAGCTTCTGGCCGAGCGGTCCGATGGCTTCGCAGCCGCATGGTTGAATGAGGTCGAAGCCGAGCTGAAGAGCTTCGAAACCGTCACACTGATGAAACGGACCAGCGCTTTCGGCATCTATGACGGCACCGTCATAGGTCTGGTGGAACGACGCGACCAAGTCGGTCCGTCGACGGCCGGCGAAGCGCGGCAGACGGTCACGATGCTTCGCGCTCGCTCGGTGGTTTTCGCCACAGGGGCGATCGAGCGACCAATGGTATTTTCGAACAACGACCGCCCTGGCGTCATGCTTGCCTCGGCCGCGCGGGCCTACCTCAACCGCTTCGCCGTCCTGCCAGGCAGGAAAGTCATGGTCACCGCCGCCAATGACGGCGCCTGGCGCACCGCCTTCGACCTGGCCAATGCCGGCGCTGAGGTGACGGTAGCGGATTTGCGCGCCGCACCACCTGCAGCCCTTGTCGCGGATGCCGCCCGCCTCGGTGTCGCTGTTCGAACCGCAACGCGCATTGTCGGCTTGCATGGCGGCCATGCCGTCAAGCGCGCGACACTGAGCGGACCGGACGGCCACTTCGAGACCACTTGTGATCTGGTCTGCATGTCCGGCGGCTGGTCGCCGACCGTGCACCTCACGTCTCATCTTGGCATCAAGCCCCGGTATCGCGATGACATCGACGGCTTCGTGCCGGGCAGCTTTCCGGCCAGTTGGTCCGGTGCCGGTGCGATGATGGGTGCCTACGCGACCGCCGACGCCATCGACGACGGTCATCGCGCCGGCATCGAAGCGGCATCCTTCTGCGGCAAGTCGGCACCGGTGCCGGCTCCTTCGAGGCTTGACCTGGGCGAGACCGTCACGGCCACGCTTCGCGACGTCCCGTCCGCTCACCGTGGAAAAGCCTTTGTCGATTTTCAGATGGACGTCACCACGAAGGACATCGAGCTCGCCCACCGCGAAGGCTATGAGTCGGTCGAGCACCTGAAGCGGTACACGACGCTCGGCATGGGCACCGACCAGGGCAAGACCAGCAATTTCGCGGCGCTTGCCGCGATGGCTGGCCTGCGCGGCGCAACGGTCCCCGAGACCGGCACCACGACCTTTCGTCCGCCCTTCACGCCGGTTGCCATCGGCGCTCTCGCCGGCCGCGCCACAGGTCATCATTTCAAGCCGTTCCGCCGCACGCCGATGCACGACTGGCATCAGGCGAACGGCGCCGACATGCTGGAGGTCGGTCTGTGGATGCGGCCCTGGTTCTACCGGCAATCCGGAGCCGATGTGAACGAAGCCTATGTCACCGAAATGCGGACTGTGCGCCAGGCAGCCGGACTGATGGACATTTCCACCTTGGGCAAGATCGACGTCCAGGGCCCCGATGCGGCGATATTCCTCGATCGCGTCTATGCCAACGGCTTTGCCAAGCTGCCGGTCGGCCGCGCCCGCTATGGCGTCATGCTGCGCGACGACGGCATCGTCTTCGATGACGGCACCACGACGCGGCTGGCGGAAAGCCGGTTCTTCATGACCACCTCGACCGCCAAGGCCGCCGACGTGCAGTCGCGGCTGGAATTCCTGCTCGATACCGCCTGGCCGGACCTGCGCGTCGCCGTCACCTCGGTGAGCGATGAATGGGCGGCGATGTCGATTGCCGGACCGCAGAGCCGCGCCATCTTGGCGGCGGCATTTCCGTCGTTCGACCTTTCCGACGCAGCGCTGCCGCACATGGGCTTGCTAGAAGGCGAATGGGTAGGTCGGGCGCTGCGCATCCTGCGCCTTAGCTACTCGGGCGAGCGCGCCTATGAAATCTATGTCGGCGCGACTGCCGGCGCGCAACTGTGGGGCCATTTGCTCGAAACCGGCGATCCGTTCGGCCTGAAGCCCTACGGCGTCGAGGCGCTCGGCGCGCTACGCGTCGAGAAGGGCCATGTCGCCGGACCCGAGATCGACGGGCGCACGACGCTGGACGATCTCGGCCTCGGCCGCATGGCCGGCAAGCGCTCGGGTTTCGTCGGCGATGTGCTGCGGCGGCGTCCCGCCTTCATGGCGCCTGACCGGCAACGCCTGGTCGGGCTGGAATGCATCGAGGACGGAAAGCGCCTGCGCGGCGGCGCCATCCTGTTCCTGCCGGGCGAAAAAGCTCACGGCCACGGACGCGGCCGTGTCACCTCCGTCACCTTCAGTCCCGAACGCGGCCACTATGTCGGGCTGGCACTGCTTGCCGGCGACATGGCGGCGGAAGGAAGCGAGGTCGTGGCCGTCTATCCGATGAAGGCCGAAACGGTGCGTGCTCGCATCGTCTCGCCGGTGTTCCTCGACCCGCAGGGAGAACGACTGCATGGCTAGCCCGGATTTCAGCCTGTCCGTGTCCGAGTGCCCGCTCATCCAGGTCGAGGGCTGGGACGGGTCGCTCAGGCAATTCGAAACGAGCCTTTCGGCGTCGCTCGGCACGGACCTTCCCGCCTCGGTCGGCGAGACCGTGCGTCACGAGAACCTTCTCATCATCCGCGTCGCACCCCGTCGTCTCTGGCTTGTCCTCGACAACGGGGCGCCGGCGCCGCCCCTTGCTGTCGATCCGGATCTCGGCTGTTCGGTCTCCCTTGGCGAAGGCCGCGTGCGCTTCAGCCTGGCCGGCGCCGATATCGCGAGGGTGCTCTCGACCTGCATCGCCGTCGACTGGCACGAGCAGACGGCCGCTCCGGGGCGTGCCGTGCACACGTCATTCCATCATGTAGCGGTACTCTTTCTGCGCACCGGCGAGGCCTCATGCGAACTCATCGTGCCGCGAAGCTTCGCCCGCAGCCTCTCCGATTGGATTGCCGACGGCTCATCCGGAGCGATCTAAAGCGTGTCGCGCTGAAACGGATTCAGGCGCTTTAAGTCTTTGTTTTTATGCATGTCGTTGTCCCAGAACCGCTGCACACTTCTGGGCGACATGCATTAATTTCTTGCTGGCCAATCGCCCAGAAGCGTGATTCCAAACTTCGGCGCGGCTGCCCTGAGCCGCTCGATATCAGCGGGAGTCGGCGGCCCGGCCGTTTGTCCCTTTCGCAGCTCATGGCCACCTTCGGCGAGAAACTGGTCGAATCCACTTGGCGTGCCTATCAGTATGTAGCGGACGGGCCGATTGCCGGGATTCATCAGCTGGTGCGGGATGCCGCGCTTCAAAAACATGCTCTCGCCCGCCGAGATCGTTCGGGCTTCGCCATCCACGACCGCGGTCAACTCACCTTCGATGACGTAAACCGTCTCGTCATCGTTCGCATGGACATGGATCGGCGTCTTGGTCTGCCCGTCACTCCTGTTTTCGAGAAGGCATAGCTGGCCTTCCGTCTGTTTGCCGGTAACCAGTCGCTTCATGACGACACCTGCGAGCACAAATTCCTTGGGTTCGAGATCTGTCATTGATCCAATCCTTTTTGATATTGCCCCCCTCAAGCGTGCTGGCTCGTCAGTCACTCTTGTCCGACTCCTTCAGCCTGCTAAACGCCGAGCACCGCCTTCACGCGTTCGCGCGTGCGCTTGCCCATTGCATGGCCGATGCCTGTCTCGGGATTGGGCGTGATGTTGGTCGAATAGATCGTGCCGAACGGGGTCGGCACCGCAAGCCCGCCGGCAAAGGACTTGTTGTCCGGCCTGGTATGGCAGGACGTGCAATTGCCGACGGAAGCCAGTATGGCGCCCTTCTCGATCAGTGCCTGGTCGAAGGCGGACCGCTGCGGTGGCTCGACAGGATCGATCGCCGGCTTCCAGGCATAGGCGAAGAACCCGGCGGCACACACCACGAGAAGAACGCCAACGCCCAGCCAAAAGCGTTTCAAGCACTATCCTCCTTTGCGGACGATGCAGTCTCGGGAACGCTCGCGATCGGATTGTCTTGGCCTTGCGCGCGCCATGCGGAAAAAGCTAGGCGCGACGGCCCCTGCGTCAACCGAGGGATTGTCCGATTGCCCTAACGGTCGAGACGGGCGCATGTTGGTTCGCATCCAGGTGCGCGGCGCTTACATTCGAGATCGGTCGGAACCGGTGGGATTTTCAGGCCGTTGTCTTCGATAGCGATCGAGGAGAACCGTCATGAAGGACAAGGCAGCAGATATCGACCACACATTGCCGCAGGTCGCCATCGACGATCAGCAGGTGCGACAGCTTGCGGCTACGACCGACTTGCCATCCAGGCAGGCCCGCGAACTGGTGCGCCGCCACGGCAACGATCCCAGGAAGCTGGAAGAGTTGGCGAAGTCGATCAACGCGGCGAGTTGAGCCCGGGCAAATGGAAGTCGGCGGTGCAATGCCGTTGGTTCCACCTCTTCGTAGTCATGGCGGGCGCCGCGCGGAACCGGGTTCCGATGGTCCCGAGCGGTGGCAACGACTGCGGGAGCCTCAGATTTCGAGCAAGGCGTAGGGGCGCCCGGTCGGCTTGGCGATGTGCATGGCCACATTGTAGACCTTGGCGCCGCCTGGCGTGCGGCCTTCATAGACGCCGCGATGGGCGTGGCCATGCACGACCGCGCTGACCTTGAACCGATCGATCGTTTCGGCCAGCCGGGAAGATCCCAGGAACGGAAAAATTTCCGGCGGCTCGCCGGCGACGGTCTCGGGAATCGGGGCGTAGTGGAGGATCACCAGGGTGCGCTTGGTGCGCACCTGTCGCATCGCATTCTCGAGCCGCATCGCCTCGCTGACGCTCTCGGCCACCATTGCCTTGATCGCCGGCTCGCCGAACGAGCCCAGCATCCTTGGCCCGAACCCGCCGACAAAACCCTTCACGCCGACGAACCCGACATCCATCAACTCCGTCACTTGCCCGTCGAGCAGATGCATTCCTCCCTGCCGCAGCGTGGCCGCAACCTCTTCGACGGAGCCGGATTCGTAATCGTGGTTGCCGAGCACGCCGACAACCGGGACCGAGCAGGCGCGAAGATCCTCGGCGAGAAGCTCGGCCTCCCGAGGCTTGCCGAGATTCGTCAGATCTCCGGCAAGGACGAGGATATCGGCCGCGCGCGACACTTCACCGAACAGCTCGCGATACGAGGTCTGGGCGCCTTCCTCGACATGCAGGTCGCCCACCGCGGCGATCCTGACGACGCCATTGCCGTCCGTCTTCGAGGCTCTGGTTCGCTCAGTCATCCCGGAATTCTCCAACGCCGCCGACGCCGGCAAATCCCCACTCCTTGAGGTCGATCTCATAGTCGACCGGCGACAGCAGCCGGCCACGACAGATCTTCATCCTCGGCGAAGGCAACTGCCGCTGCCGGGCGAACCGGTCGAGCAGTTCGTCGATCAGCCAGTCGGGAATGTGGTCGCGCTCGCTGGGATATATCCACCGGAAGTTGAGGAGCTGCATCAGCAACACCTCCCAGTGGACATCGAGATAGGACAGCAGCCTCTGCCAGTCGATCTGATCGTTCGCTCTGAGGATGGTATGGGCAATGTCGGCGCCATCGTGGCGGCCTCTGTCCTGGATGAAGCACTTCGACCAGATGAGTTCGGTTGGGCCGATGATCCTGACCCGGCTGCCCAGCAGCTCCACCTGCCGGGCATGCTCCAGCCACTGGTCCTCGACCCGCATCGTGCCATTGGCCGAGGCGAAGATCACATCGAAGAAATGCGTGCCTTCGAAGACCTTTCCCAGCCATCGGTCGTCCTCGATCTCGACCGCGTAGCCGATTTCCTTGAAATAGGCGAGGATACGCGGGCAATCGCCGGCCTTGCAGAAGATGTCGAGATCCTTGGTCTGACGCACGACGCCCGTATAGGCGCTCACCGCATAGGTTCCGGCCACGAGAAAGGGAATGTCCGTGGCCGCGAGCTCGCGGATCGCGCGCGTATAGAAGGCCTCCGCTTCGGCGCTCTTGAGCGTCGGCTCGGCTTTCGCGTCGATCGCGGGAAGTGATGCCAGAACGCCCGGCAATTCATCGTTGGCCATGAACCACAGCTCCGCCTGTTTCGATTAACAGCGGCAACCCCGTCTGGTTCCGCTGCCGGCGACTGGGGCCGGAGAAGACGAGCCGCTGCTATAAGCGGGCTTTATCCGCCTCGCGGAGCGCCGCATTGCCGCGACGCTCCATTTCGGCCGGCGACAGATCTTCCTTCCATGTCAGCAACACCCAGACATGGCCAAATGGATCGCGCACGCTGGCCGAGCTCGCGCCGTAAAACATATCGGTTGGCGCCTGGATCTGCTCGCATCCCGCGGCTACCGCACGGGCCAGAACCGCTGCATTGTCATCCACCATCAGATGCAGGCCGGCTGTGCAGGCTCCGAGTTGTCGCGGCTCATCGTAGAGCCGACTGGTCGGATCGCCCAACATGACCGTCGCATTGCAGATGGCAAGCTCGCTGTGGATGATGCGTCCATCCTGCGTCGCGATGCGCAGGACTTCTTCGGCGCCAAACGCCTCGGCATAGAAGGCGACCGCTTTGGCCGCGCCTTCGACATAAATGTGCGGAACGACGGCGTTCAGGTAGCGCAGAGGTCGTATCGTCATCGCCCGACTCGCTGATGCTGTTGTCACAATCGACGTCGCCGCCGATGCGCCGCGCCGCCTGCCAGTTCCTTGGACGGAGCACGACAGATCATAAACACCGGCCCTTCTCTTCTGTTCCGGGCGAACAGTCTCTGCAGGTGAATGCAACATCGCCAGCCATGAGAAAAGCAGTGGCAAAGGGCTGAGCTGAAGTTGCGCCAAGGTCGACATCGGCTCGCGGTCTGAGGGCAGGGTTGAGGATGATTGTTCGGTATCGGACACAGCCTTGAAGGCCGCAGAATTTCAGCGCTAATTCGTCGTGGTTGGAGTTTTCAGGGAGGAACTCTCGATGACCACCGTCTTTCATACAGTCACGGTCGAAAAAGCCGCCGAGGCGTATGTCCTCTCCAGAGGCAGAGCCCGTTTCCTTTCCATCGCACAGGCAATCCGCGCCATCCGAACACTCATGCCCGCATGCAAGGCGACCGACCGCGAGCTGGAGGCATTGCTGGCGGCTGCATCGATCGTGCACGGCGTGCCCGTCGCCTTCGACGCACCGACAGCCGATAGCACCGAACCGCGTCTTCATTCGTAGGCCAAGCCATTGTTCGCGCTCGCGCCGCGACCGGCCTCGTCGAACGTTCGCCTGGTGATCATCCGCTACCTGATCGACAATGTCGGCCGGCCGAGCATCTCGATGTCCGAGACCAGCCGCGCCGTGAGAACAATCTTCCCGCTTTGCGAGCTCACCGACTGGGAACTTTGCGACCTGATCGCGCGAAGCGCGATCGACGCGGGATTTGCCATCGAATTCGACGGGGCCGGTTCCTGATCGTGCCTGTCTGGACTGACTTGAGCAGACCTCGTCATACGGAAGACCGCAGGATGCCCGTAGGGACGCAAACGCTATTGCCGCGGTGTTGATGAGGCACAGCCTTCTTCAATCCGGCGCCGGATTGAGGGCTCAGCGCCTGGGAACGATGAGACCAGGCGGACGGACCGATCCTGAAGGCCGGCATAAGCCTTAAGGCCGTTCGCCGCCTTCTTGCGCGGAGCCAGGCACAATCAGCGTTCCTTGATCGCGCTGCGAGTATCTGAAGCCAATAAAAAACAAGCCTATGATGAGCAGACAAATCACAAGCACGGTGACGAGGGTTCTCGCTGGGTTTTGGGCCGACGGTTTGTCTTCCATGGCAATTCGCCTCGGTAGATAATCCGCCGAATGCCTTTGGGGTTCCAAAAGCGGTCGCATCGGACAATCGTTCCGGCCTTGCAGCGCCCTTCCAGCGCTTTGCCGACGCGACATGGGGCGATATTTGTCGATGGAGGCGTCGCGCAATTCGGAAGCTCATTCGACGGGCGTTCGGGCGGAAGCGAGTTCCTCAAAATAGGCGCGGAGCGTGCGCGGTTCCCGACCCAGAATGGCGCGCAGCGTAAGCGGATTGCCGAGCAGGCCGTGATGCTCGTAATGCTCGAACATTGTCTTCATTGCGCCCGGAATATCGCCAAGGGCGCTGGGATCGCTTTTCTTGGGCGTAATCTCCCGACCCAGAATCTCGGTCAGCAGTGCCGCGACTTCCCGGCGATTGAGGTTTCCCGGCGAGCAGAGCTCGAATGTCCCGTATAGCAGCCTGTCCTCGATCAGTGCGATGGCCGCGACTTCCGCCACATCGCGGTAATCGACCCGCGTGAAGCGTGTCTCTATCGACCACGGCTCCGACAACACGCCGGTCTCGATGATCTTTGGCCACGGATCGGCATAGATCTGAAAATAGAGAGTTGGATGGAGGAAGGTGTATTCGAGGTCTGAATTGAGCACCGCCTCTTCCACGAGCGCTTTCGCAGCGTGATTGACGAGGCCACCAAGCACGGGATGGATCACCGACGAAAACACAAATCGACGCACGCCGGCATCGATCGCGGCGGCGACCATGCTCTTTCCCACCTCGGCTTCACCGGGGAGGAATGCCGGCGCGATGTAAAAAACGGCGTCGATGTCCTGCAGCGCGTGGTCGAGGCTCGTCCGGTCGCGAAGATCGCCGACGGCGACTTCCGCCGCGCCACGGCGCGTTGCTTCCGCGGCCTGTTCAGGCTTGCGGACCAGACCGCGCACGCGTGCGCCGCGCTCGGCAAGGGCGGGAACGACAAGACCGGCGAATTGGCCGGCGGCGCCGACGGCAAGGATCGTCATGGCCTTCTCCAATGCGGTCCTGCCGCCTGGGTCTGATGCCTTGTGGATTCGTTCCTTCTCGGATGAAGGATCGTCTTGGTGCAGAACCATCATATGGAGCTATGGTTCCCGGCTGCTTCCACGGCCATGGCATTGCCAGTCTTGTCGAACGATCTCCAGCCAGGACGGCCGTCGGTTTCCAGACTTCGCGCAAGCACGGGAGGAACCTCGAGGTCCTTCGGCGATTAAAGAGGCGAATCGCGAGAACGCGATCGAGTTGCCGTCCAGCAAGCGAAAGAGGACTTAGACCCAGCAGAGGAGCTAGAAATGCTCGATCTTCCTCGCGCCCGCGATCGAATGGTCAACATCCACGTCGGCGGGCGCGGCATCCACGACCGAGAGATCCTGCAGGCGATGCGCGAAGTTCCGCGCGAGGCGTTCGTCGATCCCGGCTTCGAGGAATTCGCTTATGAAGACGCGCCGCTGCCGATTGCCGACGGCCAGACCATATCGCAGCCCTATGTCGTCGCGTTCATGATCGAGATGGCGGATGTCAAACCTGGCGACCACGTGCTCGAGGTTGGCACCGGCTCGGGTTACGCGGCCGCCGTGATGAGCCGGATCGTCGAACGGGTCTATACGATCGAGCGCCATCCGGGGTTGGCCGAAACGGCGAAGCGGCGATTTGAGAAGCTTGGCTATGAGAACATCGAGGTCCGGACGGGCGACGGCACCAAGGGCTGGCCCGAGGCAGCGCCCTTCGATGCCATCGTGGTGACGGCCAGCGGCCCCGGTGCGCCGCTTGCCCTCCAGGAGCAACTAGATGTCGGCGGCAGGCTTGTCATTCCGGTCGGCGAGGATCCGGATTCGCAGCGTCTGCTCAAGGTCACCCGAACCGGCGCCGCGACTTACAGCGAGGAGGATTTCGGCGGCGTGCGGTTCGTCCCCCTCATCGGCGAGCAGGGCTGGCCCGAAAACGGCGAGCCCGCCGAGGTCAGTCGTGCGCTCAGACATCCGCATCCGCTCAGCCTGCCCGAGATGATCGCGACTGCGGCCGAGCCGCTGCCGGATTTCGACGACCAAGCCTTCGGCGAATTGTTCGATCGGTTCGCCGATAGGCGCGTCGTTCTGCTTGGCGAGGCAAGCCATGGCACCTCGGAGTTCTATAGGGCGCGCGCGGCCATTACTCGCAGGCTCATCGAGAAGCACGGTTTCACCATCGTTGCGGTCGAGGCGGATTGGCCGGATGCCGCGGCGATCGACCGCTATGTTCGCCACCGGAAATCGCTTGCTGGCGCCAGCCCGCCGTTTCAGCGATTTCCAACCTGGATGTGGCGCAATACCGATGTCGCGGCCTTCACCGACTGGATGCGCCATCACAATGAGAAGCTTGAGCCATCCGAGCAAGCAGGATTCTATGGCCTCGACATCTATAATATGAGCGGGTCCATAGCCGCCGTTCTCGGCTACCTCGACCGGGTCGACCCGCAAGCCGCCAAGATAGCGCGTGAGCGCTACGGCTGCCTGACCCCCTGGCAAAACGAGCCATCGACCTATGGCCGTGCGGTGCTTACCGCCGGCTATCAAAAATGCGAGAAGGCGGTGCTGGAGCAGTGCCGGGAGCTGCTCGCCAAACAACTCGATTATGCACGACGGGACGGTGTCGACTTTCTCGACGCCAGCCAGAATGCCCGGCTGATCGCCGCCGCCGAACACTACTATCGGATCATGTATTATGGCGGCGCGGAGGCCTGGAACCTGCGCGACACGCATATGTTCGAGACCTTGGAGCATCTGCTGGATGCCACCGGATCCAACGCCAAGGCGGTCGTATGGGCGCACAACTCTCATATCGGCGATGCCCGCTATACGGAGATGGGGATCGTCAGGGGTGAACTGAATATCGGTCAGCTCTGCCGGGAGCATTTCGGCGACCGGGCAGCGCTGATCGGCCTGGGAACGCATTCCGGCACTGTAGCCGCCGCTTCCGACTGGGATGGCGAGATGGAGGTCAAGCAGATACGCGCCTCCCACGCCGACAGCTATGAGCGGCTTTGCCATGATTCTCGCGTGCCGCGCTTCCTGCTCGACCTCGGGCGCGACAAGGCCCTGCGCGAGCGGCTGCTGGAACGCCGGCTGGAGCGCTTCATCGGCGTGATCTACCGGCCGGAAACCGAGCTGCGCAGCCACTATGCGGACGCTTCCCTGCCCCAGCAATTCGACGCCTTCTTATGGTTCGACAAAACCTGCGCGGTGACGCCTCTCGGCTCCGAGCACGCAAGAAGCGGTGTCCCCGATACCTATCCGTTCGGACTCTGAAAGCGGTGCCTTGGCCCCGAACGGGCTTGGAACATTTCAACACTGCTACGGTTTAGAAACTGAACACCTCATTGAGGGAGCTTTGCCATGACTGGAACCAAACACCCGAAATGGAAAATACCGAGCAATGCCGACCTGGCGAGAAACCCCGGCATCGGAACGTCCAAGGGAACGATCAAGGAAGGCGACGATCTCGAACTCGAGGGCGAGAACACCATCGAGGGTGACATCGAGAATGATACGACCTCCGCTGGTGGGATCAATCCGAGACAGAAGATGCGCACCAACAAGTAGGACGGCAACGATGGTTCGTAACGGGTCGGCGGCGATGGCCCGGGAATTGGGCCCATGAACTGATGGAGTTGCGTTGATGGATAGAAGGGAAGAGCGCATCAAGCGGCGGGCCCACGAAATATGGGAGCGCGAGGGCCGTCCGAATGGACGCGAGCAAGATCATTGGGATCAGGCGGTGCAAGAAATAGAGGCCGAAGGTTCAGAGGACGAGCGCGGACCCGTTGCTCCCGATCCAACGGTTGGAGGCGACTCGGATTCGTCGCGCTGATATCCGGAGCCCAGGCGTTGTCGGCTGAAATTGCATTGAAGCGGCGAAGTACCCGTCGTCTCCACGTCGAGCGCCAGAAGCCGGAAATGGTAGTGATGAAGGCCATGCCCACGCGGCGGCTGGGGACCGTCGTAATGAGGATTGCCGAAATCATTGACGCCATGACCAAGGCTTTCGGTCTTGGTACCTGCCGTCGTGCCTTCCGGTAGAATGTTGCGTTGCGGGTCGATGTCGTAGATCGCCCAATGGCGAAATGTGCCCGAAAGAGCATCGGGATCCTCGACGATCAAGGCGAAGCTTTTGGCTCCCGCCGGAGCGTCTCTCCATTCCAACGGTGGCGAGATATTCTCGCCATCACGAGAATATCGCGGCGGTATCCTTTCACCATGGGTGAAGGCAGGGCTCTTGAGGGCAAAGGCCATAGTCGCTGATCTCCATGTCCATTTCTGGAATAACAACGACCGGCCGCTCATGTTCCTGACAGACTGGCGCCACCTTTTCCGAAAGACACGATACGATAACCGGTCGACGGGCGGGCTGCTTCCGTCTCCTTGCGGCTCGCGCTTCAGTGTTCGCGAACTCACCGTTCACGAATTCATCGGCGACGAAACAATCCTCGCAGTCAGGTGTTCTATCCGAAGCGGGCGTGTGGGTGATTTGTCCATCTGGAGGCGATGATGAGCGCAAACGGCCTCGATGTTTTCGACAAGACAGTCCAGACCACCAATGTCTGGCTGAACGAGATCATGGACGATCTCGGCCCTGACCGTCAGCTTGCATGGCACGTGCTTGGCGTGGTCCTGCGTGCCTTGCGCGACAGGCTGCCGGTGGAACTGGGAGCCAAACTGGGCGCCGAGTTGCCGCTTCTGATACGCGGCGCATATTACGACCAGTATCAGCCGTCCGATCTGCCCAGCAGAGATCGCTCCGCCGAGGAATTTGTCTATCCCATTGCGGAAGCTCTGAAGTCCGGACGGCCGGTGAATGCCGGCGAGGCGACAAGGTCGGTATTCAAGACGCTTGCCCATCATGTCGATCTTGGCCAGTCGGCGAAAATACGCCGCGCTTTGCCGAGAGACATTCAGGCCCTGTGGCCAGAGAGCGTCGGCGTGTAGGGGTCGCGACAGAAGGCGGGCGCCGGCTTTAGAGCAATTCCAGGAAAAGTGTGAGCGGTTTTCCGTCCGGAATTGCGTCAAAACAGAGATAGAGCGGTTCGCCGTTTCCGTGAAACGCTCTAGCCGGCGCTCCGATTTGTCGCCACTTCTTCGGTCAGTGAGCAGTCTGTGAATGCTCGCCGCCCGGCTTCGAGATGCCGCTCAAAGCCGCTGCAGCCTCCGTCGCTTCACCATTCGTTGCGAGGTCGCCGAGGGAGACGATGCCGACGAGCCTCTTGTCGCGGTTGAGAACCGGGAGCCGTCGCACCTGCAGGTCGCCCATGTTCTCCAGAACGCTCTCGATTTCTTCGTCGTCAAAGCAGTATTTAACCTCTGCGCTCATGACGTCGCGCACCTTGGCTTCAGGTCCTTTGCCCAACGCCACGCCGCGGACCACGATATCGCGATCGGTGATCATACCGACCAACCGGTCGTCATCGCCTACGGGCATTGCTCCTGCGTCTAGCTTGCCCATCATTTGTGCTACGTCGCGAATTGACTGCTCGGGGTTCGCGATCTGAACGCTCCTTGTCATGCATTTGCCGACTTCCATGGCAATCTCTCCATCATTTGCGAGCCCGCCCGCCGGATCGGTGTTGACCGAGGGAACGAAATCTTTGGCGGTAACGTTCCATCCAATCTGGATCGACCGCCTGGAATTTTTTCATCCGCGTTGTGAATGCCTGGAAAGCGCCATGGCAAGCGATCTCGAGCGGAGCGGCTCCTCAACTGAAAACGTCGTGACGGTGTTCGGCGGAACGGGCTTTCTTGGACGGCGGATCGTTAGCCGGCTGCTGGACAAGAAAATCAACGTTCGCGCGGCGTCACGCCATCCAGGCAGAGATCGGCTCCACGCGTCGCCCCAATTGAAGGGGATCGAGGCAAACATCCTCGATCGGTCCTCGATCGCCGCTGCCGTTTCTGGATCTCGCGCGGTGGTGAATGCCGTCAGCCTCTATGTCGAGCGCGGCGAGCAAAGTTTCGAGCGCGTGCATGTGAAGGCCGCAGCGGACCTTGCCGCCGCTTCGCGGGAAGCCGGTGTCGGGAAATTCATTCAGATTTCCGGTATAGGCTCGGACGCCAAGTCTTCTTCCACCTATGTCAGCGCCCGCGGCCGCGGCGAGGACGCGGTGAAGGCGGCGTTTGCGCAAGCGACAATCGTTCGGCCATCGGTCATGGTCGGCCCCGACGATACGTTTCTCACGACAATCATCCGCCTGGTGAAACTCCTCCCGGTTTATCCGCTGTTCGGCACCGGAGATACGCAACTCCAACCCGTCCATGTCGAGGATGTCGCGGAAGCCGTCGCCCGGCTCGCGTCTGGACAAACGGACATCGACGCTCGTCTCTTCGAATGCGCGGGCCCGCGCGTCTATTCCTATAGGAGCCTGGTCCAGGAAATCGCCGGCCTTCTTCGAATACGGACCATCTTGATGCCGGTGCCCTATCCGGTCTGGACGTTGCTCGCGGCGGCCGCGGAATGGCTTCCGGCCGCGCCGCTTACGCGCAACCAGATAGAGTTGATGCAGGATGACAACATCGCCTCCGGCAATTTTCCCGGACTTGAGGATTTGAGCATTGAACCGCGCGAACTCGACGCAGTGGTCCGCATGATCGACGAGGGGCATTGAGGGACAGAACCGCCCTGGAGCAATTCCAGGAATTGCGTAAAAACAAAGGGATAGAGCGGTTTGCCATTTCCGTGAAACGGTGAAACGCCCTCATGCATGTCGCCCAGAAGTGTGCAGCGGTTCTGGGACAACGACATGCATCGCTTTAGGCCCGCGAGCGCGTTTCGGCGGCCTTCCTCGCCGCCTGCTTTCTTCCGCGAGCCCCCTTGGTCTGCACCGCCTTCCGCGCAGCCGCCGAGCGGCCGGATGCTCCCTTTGTCTCAGCGGCCTTCTCCGCCGCGGTCGAGCGCTCCTCCGCCGTGCGGCGTGATGCCGCTCCCTTGGCCTGCCGCGAGAGCGCCGCATGCGATGCTGTGCTCTTCGGCTCGCGCTTGAGGACCTGCGAGACCGCTTTCGAGACCTTCGGACGGCGCTTCGGTGTCCGCTCTCCCTGTCCGACCTCGTAGGCGTATTCGGCGCTCTCGCGCGTGCTCTTCTTAACCCTACCCTTTTTAGGGGGCGGCAAGTCCACCCCGGCCCGGCGTGCTTCGGACAGACCGATAGCGATTGCCTGTTTGGTGTTGCGCGCGCCATGCTCGCCGCGTCGGACCTTGTCGATCTCCTCGTGTACAAATTCGCCAGCTTGCGTGCTCGGCGACTTGCCTTCGCGCTTGTCCCTTTGCGCCTTCTCAATGAGTTTCCTGTCTGGCATAGCGTTTCTCCGCTTTTGGACGTCCGGACCGCAACTGCGGACCTTCAGATGCCAACGCGTCAGCATTGCAATTGATCCCTGCCGAGCCTTTCGGAAAACGCCTGCCGTTTGACGATGCCCTCATGCGAATACGCGTGATCATTGGGCGCGCCATGTAGCGCAGCCCGCAGGCGATCGTACAAATGACCGGAAGACCGCAAGGCAAGGCCGCCATCGTGACCGGCGGCGGAGCCGGAATAGCCGAAGCCGTTTGTTTGAAATTTGCACGCGGGGCGCTCAAATGTTCAACAAGGCTGTGAGCTGACTATTTGATTTCGTTGGAAAGAAGCGCAGGGCAAAAAACAAAGACGCCCGCGCGAGGCGGGCGTTTTGTTGTTTGGTTGCGGGGACAGGATTTGGCTTTTCTGTCCCGCGGCGTCGGCTTTGCC